>NZ_CACA01000320.1:0-17336 GCF_000180455.1 Kamptonema sp. PCC 6506 | reverse complement strand
TCCACCTAATAGACATCTCCAATAAACCTTGTGGAACGGGGCTTTTTGTGAGATGTCTAATTAAACGTAAGAACCGGATGGCTAAAACCTAGCTATATAAGCATTCTTCATTCTTCCTTCTACACAGTTAACGGTTAACCATTGACAATTCAGTATATGCAGCATACACGGCTTTGACATTATACCAATTGAGAAATATCCGGGCAATTTCTAATGCTAACTGCGACTTACCTTGAGCGATTAGCCATTGCAAAAAACCAGCCATTGTCTTCTCATTCAGACTCCCACCCAGAGAAAGGATACCCCAAAGTACGCGATGTAACCACGTCATTTGAATCATCATCCGCACTTCCCAAGTGGGATGTTTTTGATAAAACAAAACCCCCATTCTTCCCCGTTGAATTTCGCGATCGATCATCGATGGAATTTGGTCTAAAGCAAAAGGTGGATGCCAATGATATCCCATAGCAGCGGGACATTTAATCAGTTTTAAACCTAATTTTTTCAGACGGACACCTAACTCTAAATCTTCCCATCCGTAAAGTTGAAAGCGGGTATCAAATAAGCCAGCTTCTATTAGCCAGTGACGCGCGATCGCGACATTTCCAGTCGCAAAGTAAGCGGCAGAAAAATCCGTAATCTTGTAAGGTTCAGCCGTAGGATTCTCAAAGTTGCAGGTATTAATGACGCTACCGTAAGTAAAAGCCAGATCGCTTTCCTTATAACCTTCAATCAAAGCCTCTGCATGAGCTTGTAGAAAATGCTCGGTTACTACTAAATCGCTATCAATAAAAATAATTGTATCGCCCTGAGCTTGCTCAACTCCCAAATTCCTAGCTGCTGCTGGGCCTTGATGACTTTGGGAAAGCGCTCGCACATGAGGTAACTTGTCTGCATTAGCCGCTAACCATTCCAGCGTACCATCCGTAGAACCATCATCCACTACGATCGCCTCATAGCCGCTGACAATATCCCCGAAATTCTGGCATTCTAAGGCTAAAAGACACTTCTGCAAAATCGGTTTACGATTATACGTCGGAATCACTACACTGAAAAACACGGCTCTCTCCCATCGCGACATACATCTCCAGTATCCTATCCGCAGTCACCCCGAACAAGCAAATATTGGCAACAAGCATAAATCTGTGCGATCGCTAACAAGATAAGGGTGAAATTAGGTACATAATAAAACGTCTGTTATTTTCAGGACGTAAATACCAATGGGTCGTGCTACCAAAGTTGTACTAGCATATTCTGGCGGAGTTGATACCTCCGTCTGCATTCCTTACCTCAAAAACGAGTGGGGTGTCGAAGAAGTAATCACTCTGGCGGCGGATTTGGGACAAGGAGACGAATTAGAACCCATCCGTAAAAAAGCCTTAGCATCAGGCGCGTCGATATCCCTTGTCATCGATGGGACAGAGAGTTTTGTCAAAGATTGCGCCTTTCCCGCCATTCAAGCTAACGCCCTTTATGAGAATCGCTATCCCCTTTCCACAGCCCTAGCTCGTCCGCTAATTGCTAAGATGTTGGTAGATGCTGCGGAAAAATATGGTGCGGATGCGATCGCGCACGGTTGTACTGGTAAAGGCAACGATCAGGTACGATTTGACGTATCTATCGGCGCACTCAATCCTAACATCAAAATTCTAGCACCAGCGCGGGAATGGAAGATGAGCCGCGAGGAAACCATCGCTTACGGCGAAAAATTTGGCATCCCTTCCCCTGTGAAAAAGTCTTCACCTTATAGCCTGGATCGTAACTTATTAGGGATGGCGATCGAAGCCGGAATCCTCGAAGATCCTTGGGAAGAACCGCCGGAAGATATTTATTTAATGACGAAGGCGATCGCAGATACACCTAACGAACCCGAATATATTGAAATCGGATTTGAAAAAGGCATTCCTGTCACTCTTAACGGTAACGCTGTCTCACCAGTTGCTTTAGTTCAACAATTAAATCAAATTGTTGGTAATCACGGTGTCGGCCGCATTGACATGGTAGAAAATCGCCTAATTGGAATTAAATCTCGCGAAATTTACGAAACACCAGCGCTTTCTGTTTTAATTCAAGCACACCGAGATTTAGAGAGTTTGACCTTAACCGCAGATGTCACTCATTATAAGCGTGGCATTGAAGAAACCTACAGCCAAATCATTTATAATGGTCAGTGGTATAGCCCGCTGAAAGCTGCTTTAGATGCCTTTGTTTTGAAGACACAAGAACGAGTAACTGGTGTCGTTCGCGTTAAACTTTTTAAAGGGAATGCCACAGTTGTCGGGCGGAAATCTGAGAATTCTCTCTATAGTTTCGACTTAGCAACTTACGGATCGGATGACCAATTCGATCACAAAGCTGCTGAAGGCTTTATCTATGTTTGGGGATTACCTACTCGCGTTTGGTCGCAAAAGGGTAGAAGCTAAATTGTAGCACGAATTTGCCAGGGAATCAATTCCCTGGCATTAAGTGAAAGTCGGTTTCAATTAACATCTTGTACCATTACCAAAATCTTGTAGGGGCGGGTTCGCCAAAAGCTTTATCATGTTTAGCAAAGGCTGAAAAACCCGCCCCCACCCGGCGACAATTCCTATCTTGATATGGGTAAAAGATATCAATTTCTCCCTTCGGCTATAAAAGTAATGAAGAAATTTATCAAGGGATATTTTATCAGTTTATTTAATCCTCAACTTGCACCTACAGCATTGAAAGTTGCCTTATTTATTGGTACAATTCTATTAATAATTAATCACGGTTATGCTTTGTTTCGAGGACAAATGACCAGCGATCGCTGGATATCTGTGTTGCTGACATATTGTATGCCTTATCTAGTTAATATACACGGTCAATATATCAGTAACTCACGAAAAAAATGAGATGCACCTAGTAATTAAAGACTCTACAAGCTGTTTGGCAATAACTTCTAATTGCCGATTACAGATTCATTTAAAATGACCCGATCGTTCTGTATCACCTGTAACCGATAGCGATTAATTGAGTAGGTGACATCATTGTTGGTTGCGTAGTAAGTCCCGTCATCCCCACTTGTGACATTCATTACATTGACTTGGCTACCATCTTTTCCTACGCCTCGGTAAAAGAAGGAACCATCTCCTGTCTCACAAATGTACACAAAAAAGTTATTAGTTTCGTAAGATTCTACCACTGAAGCCCTGGGACAACCTTCGACTTGTGCAACTTGGATAGGCTGATTCGCAGCGCTAGCTGCGAGTGAGAGTGAGGGAGTTAATAACCCAAAAGTTGTCACACAAATCAGCGAGAATTTGAATCCATTCATAGGCTTAACCTGAGATGTTTTCAGCATGAAATTCCTGCCAAGTATTGAACTAATACTAGCTTAAACAATTTTTTCCTGATGTCAAGATAAATCAGGAAAAATTCCTCAACAAAATTCCTAATTCTTTAGTCCGCGTAGGCGGACTTTGTTTGTGTAGATGCGATTTTAATCGCCCAATAATAAATGCTACTGAAGCTTAAATCCTTTAGCTGCTAATTGTTGACGGAGACTTTGAATAATTACATAATCAAGAGTATTATCTCCCCCATTAGGATTAACTTGACGTTGTTTAGCAACATATTCCTCACGTTGTCGAGATAAGTCACGAATACTAGCTTGAATTCTCTCTCTTTCAGCTTTCTTGGCCGCTACATACTCGCGCTTTTGTCCTAAAGTCATACCCCGCATCACTGGCGGTAAAGCATCATTTGATAATCGCTCAAGAGTGACAATTCCTCGATCGAGAGCATCAATTAAATCCCAAGAAGCATTGCTATAATAGTCAGAAACTTTTGAGCTACTACGGAGTGCTAAATTTTCACCAGCGTTACTATCTTCCATCGCCTGACGTTGTTGACCAACTGCTCCTTCTCTACCATAGGGAATGTAGGTTTGATTGAGTTGATCGTTCAACTTAGTAATTTGGTCATCGTAAGGAGACTTGATAACTTCAATCTTTCTGTCTTGGTTAATATTGAAGTGACTACCTTGTGCTAAAATAGCTCCTGAAGCCCAAAGTTGTCGCTCTTGACTTTCTGCTGAACCACAATAGATAGTGTTAACTAAAACATTTTCCCCAGTAGCAAGAGTAACAGATTCTCGCCAAGGAATCGGGCCTTGATCGAAGGGTTCGTTACCCGCAATAAAAACAACGCGAAAATCTGCTGGATCTTTACTCCAGTTTAATTCTTTAAGAGCGGAACGGATTACCCAACCAGCATATTCTTGACCGCCGTTAGTTTTGATGCTGAATAGCTTTTCGGATACTAAATCTAATTCGGGAGTAAAGCCAGTTAGCAGTCTGACAAAACCTTCTTGGGAAGGTAAATTGTCATTACCATAATGATAGAGTGCAACTTCTAACTCTGGCACTTCGCCATCTTTAGTTACTTTAGTTAAGGCATTAACAACTTGCCAAATTTGCGTGCGAGTTTGCTCAATCAGTCCATCCATGCTATTACTAGAATCTAGGAGAATAGCCATCTGAATTTTAGCTTTGGCAAAGGCTTGGCTGGGGAAACATAACAGACTCAAGGTAAGCGTGGTAGAGAATAAAATTCGAGTTAGTTTCTGCATAGGTTTTCGGGTTTCATCTATCAAACAGTATTGTCGGCAAATCTAGCTTAAATTTAGCCGATGAGTTTTTCCGTTACCATAAATGTAACAATAAGTAAAAATGATGTTTGCGATCGCGCTAGCTACTGGTAGTAACACCTATACGTAGTTGATGCTGCGGTATAATATGGCTTAAAGGCTTGTTCCGTAACGCCGCCCTCTGGGCGGTGACTTTACCACCCAGAGGGCGGCGCTACAAATTATCTGTAACTATTTATCAATTGACAAGAGCATCTTTATACTCATTAAAATATGCAAAGATATCTTCACGTAATTATATTATTTTGGAGTACCGCGATCGCAGCGGAACTAGAGTATCGCATTAACTTCCTCTTAGCTGCACTCAGTAGCGTTGGAAACCTTGCTGGTAGCCTATTTGGACTGTTTCTCTTCTATCGCACTGGCTACACCTTCGCGGGCTGGAAATGGGAAGAAGCCCTAGTCGTGCTCGGTATATTTACCATCCTCCAAGGCTTTTCCGCCATCTTCCTTGTACCCAACCTTAACCGCATTGTCGATCAAGTTCAACAAGGGACTCTTGATTTTGTACTTCTCAAACCAATTAGTTCCCAGTTTTGGCTATCCGCACGCACAGTTTCCCCTTGGGGAATACCGGATTTAGTATTTGGAATTGTGGTATTAGTCTACTCAGCCAACAAACTAGGAATAGGGCCGATCAATTGTATTTTGAGTATCATACCCTTGGCATTTGGCATGATTAGCCTTTATAGTTTGTGGTTTATGTTAGGGTCGATGACTATTTGGTTTGTTAAAATCTATAATGTTACTGAAGTTCTTAGAGGTTTGTTAGAAGCAGGTAGATATCCGATGGCGGCTTATCCCGCAGCTTACCGTTTCTTTTTTACCTTCGTTGTACCTGTGGCTTTTCTAACTACTGTTCCCGCAGAAACTCTACTCGGTAGAGGAGAAATATTATGGATTTTTGGGGCGGGAGTTTTAGCGATCGCACTTTTTTTAGCCTCTTGTCTCTTCTGGCGATTTGCCTTACGTTTTTATACGAGTGCTTCTAGTTAATGAAGGATTAATCGGGACAATTCTTTAACAAACCCGCTGATATATCACCTCGTGATGATTTTGCTAAGGTCATTCTAAACCATCCTCTAAAGTGATATCCCAAGCTTCTCTTTCTTCAAGTTCCTCTTGCCAATCTTCAGGGCGATCGCGTAGAGTAATATAAGCCAATACGGTTCACTTAAGACTAGGCCGTGCTTAAAATAGTAAAAATAGGAGGATTCATTTTTATTCCAGTATCTCTATGTTGAACTTTTTTGGAGATGAATTTTGAAACAGGCTTTTTCACTACTCTAGGGTTATTTCTCTGCACCCTTTCCGGTAAACTTTGGTCAAGTATCTCCAAAGTTAACCAACTTAAAAAAAGGGAAGTTCTTGTGGTTCTAATCGCTGAAATTTTGGGAGTGCACGACGAATAACTCGTAATGTTCCCGTAAAAGATAGACGTAATGGTGAAATCTCTGCACCCCAAGCTGCTTGACAAATTAATGACCGCACCGCCCAATGTCCTAATAATAGACCATAAATTTCTTGCACTACTTCCTTCGGTCTTTGAGAACGAATATGAATTTTTCGCTCTAAGAGATGTACTTTAAGTTCATCTATCGAATATTAAATGTGTTCCTGCTTCTACTAAAATGACTAATCTTGCTTTTGGAAATGCAGCTCTTGTACCTGGACGACTCCCTGGACGGCCAAAAACTCTGGCATTTTCATCACTGTCTGGGATGTCTAAGCAGGTTCCATCTATCGCTATAATTCTCAATCCATTGAGAAAAGCTCCTACTGTTTCAACCGTAGCCATTGGTTTTACCAACTGATGAAATAACTGTGTCATTACTCCTGCTCCTAATCTTTGTCGGGCTTGAGTAATAGCTGCTTTACATGGGACTTTCCAATATTTACCAGTTTTTAACCATACTTCATTAAGACCATCCATTAGATTTTTTAACACATCCCGCATTGAGTCTTTTGACCACAGGCTCATTGCTATTATTAGACATACTACCAGTTGTGATGGTAGCCCGCGATGCCGTTTTTCCTTAACGTTTGTTTTGAGAATCGCCGCTTCTATTGCTGTTGATGGAATTGCTACCTCTATAGCTTTGAATATCTCCTTACTTTTGAGCTTAGGAGATTCTAATAATAATTTTTTAAAATGCACTGTCCTTGATTTCCTTTTTTGTACATAATACCTAGTTTACCACTTTTTCAGCCTTAAGTGAACCGTATTGGGATATAACCATTTCTGACTTAGGCAATGCCGCGATTTATTGTTCAAAGGAAAGATATCCTTATTCAATAGGGAAAATGCCGAAAATATGACATTTTTATTGCTGACTGCTTCCCAAACTCAGCAGTTCCCTATTTTAATTTTTCTTAATGAAGAGAGATATAGCAGGAGGCAGGAGGTAGAGTTGAGGGAAGATAGGGAACATGGGGAAGGTAGCAATTAGCAATTAGCAATTAGCAATTAGCAATTAGCCATTAGCCATTAGCCAATTACCAATTACCAATTACCAATTACCAATTAACTAATCACAAAACAGAGTTTCGCGAGTGTTCCTACCAGTAACCGGATTAGTTCCTCGCGCCACTTTACACAACTTTTCTACCATATCATCGCGGATGAGGATATCCGTAAAGTCAGCACCGTCAACGATCGCCCGTTCAAACTTGGTATTGTAAGCAAAAGCTCCCTCAAGGATCGCATTAGTTAAATTCACTTTAATCATCCGAGCTAAATCTAAAGTCGCCCCCCTAAGATTAGCGCCCTCAAAATTAGCATCTTCCATATTTGCAGCGAAAAAGCTTACACCCTGCAAATTTGCATTGCTAAAATTACTGTTGCGGAGATTTGCCTTGGTAAATTGCGCGTCAGTGAGATCGCGCCCTGAGAAATCAGCACCGACTAGGGCTTCTCTATTGTAATCTAGAGCCAAGGCCGGTACTGGATTAATAGCAATTGCTACCAAGCTGACAGCGACAAAGAGAACTAAACTGAACAAGAAGGTATAAATATGTTGGCGAATACTAGAAATCATGCAATTGAAAGCTAATGGGAAACAGCGATCTATCAACTTTTGATTTTACTAGAAAGGGTGTCAAGCTAAGCAACGATCTAGAGCATCCTACAACTGCTGCTCCTTCTCGTTTTTCTGGCCTATCCTCAAATGCCAACAATATTGGCAATTTGGGAGAAAACTTAGTAGCGCAGTGGTTGGAGGAACAAGGCTGGGAAATTTTGCATCGGCGTTGGCGGTGTCGCTACGGGGAAATTGATACGATCGCAATCGCACCAGGAGTGGAGGAGAAGGGGTGCAGCGAAAAAAAGGGCAATTACCAATTACCCCTTACCAATCACCCATTACCAACTTTAATCTTTGTAGAAGTTAAAACTCGTCGTCGGAGAAATTGGGATGCTGATGGAATGCTTGCTGTTAATGCCACAAAGCAAGCAAAGCTTTGGCAAACGGCAGAAATATTTTTAAGCGATCGCCCAGAATTGGCAGATTACCCTTGCCGATTTGATGTCGCTCTCGTCTGCTGCGAACCTTCACAATCAAATCATCAGCAAAAATCTAGCTTAACTGTGGCGATCGGTGAACCAGTGATAGTAGGGTCTTGGTGTCTTACTCTGCAAGAGTATATCCAGTCAGCCTTTAGCCATTAAAAATTAAAGGGAATGGGAAATACCACTTTTTAATTTTTAATTTATTTAAGCAAGAGTTTCCGGGCAGTATCCCAGTCCCTTGACAAACTGCTGACGAAAGGCTTCAATTTCTTTGCGATCGGGACTGCCGTGACAAACAACTGCCACTTGGTAACGGCGCATGACGCTCAAAGGTGATTGTCCTGTTTCTAAGCTCCAAAGTGCCATTTGCAGGCGAATTTCTGGCTCGTAAGGTATCCCCAGTTCATTCATAAAAGCTCGGAAGTCTCCGTGCTGCTGAGGCGTTAAGTATTGACTCATTTTTACTTTTACCACCCAACCATCGATCTGATGAATGACAGTGATAAATTGAACCGGTAGGTCTCTGGGGGTTCGGAGGTAATCAACCACTCTCAGGGTGAGACTGGTATTGGCAATGTAGTAGAGGTATTCCATAGCTCTCCTTGAGGTGAGAAGCTGACGCTATACTTCTATATTCGTGGAGTATCGCTTCCAGCGCTAGGGGAGAAGCCCCCGATTTTAGATGGGGGGTTTTACCCAATTTGTTGCTAAGTTTACAGATTTATTTTACAGAGATATACGAAATGACAGAAATTAATTCCTCATTAGACTTGAAATTAGAGGCTTACAACTACGTACTACCTCCCGAACGGATTGCCCAAAATCCAGTTGTACCAAGGGATAGCTCCCGTTTATTGGTAGTGGATTCTCCCCATAGCCACCAGCATTCTATTTTTCGGGAGTTGCCAAACTTTCTCAAGCGGGGAGATTTACTGGTTCTCAATAATACCCGCGTGCTCCCAGCTAGGCTCAAAGGTCGTAAACCTAATGGCTACCCGGTGGAAGCTTTGCTAATGGAAGAGCGAGAACGCAATTGCTGGCTGGCTTTGGTTAAACCGGGAAAACGCTTGAAACCAGGTGCTAGGATCGAGTTTGACCCACTCAATGGGGAAATTCCTAATGGCGATCGCTTGAGTGCGACGGTTCTAGAAAGGGATGAGGCTACTGGGGGGCGGCTGTTGCAGTTTGAAGTGCCTGTGGGAATGTCTCTGGTGCAGTTGTTGCCGGAATATGGTCACATACCGTTACCGCCTTATATTAAGAATTCTCAGGCTTTAGGGGAACAGTATCAGACGATTTATGCTGAGAAATTGGGGGCGATCGCAGCGCCGACTGCTGGGCTACACTTTACTGATGAATTACTTAAGGGATTACAGGAGAAGGGCATTGAGCAAGCTTTTGTGACGCTGCACGTTGGGGTGGGGACTTTTCGACCGGTGGAAGTAGAGGATCTTACTACTCATCAGATGCACAGAGAATGGGTGGAAGTACCCGCGATAACGGTAGACAAAATTCGCCAGACTCAGGCAAATGGCGGCCGAATTATTGCGGTGGGTACGACGGCGGTAAGGGCTCTGGAGGGGGCCGCAGCGGCGGCCCAAAAGCAAAATTTGCCGTCGCTACAAGCTTTTTGCGGACATACGGATTTATTTATTTATCCCGGTTATCGGTGGCAAGTGGTTGAGGGGCTAATTACAAATTTTCACTTACCGCAATCTAGTTTGCTGATGCTGGTCAGTGCGATGATTGGCAGGCAGCGGTTGTTTGAGTTGTATGAGGAGGCGATCGCGCATCAATATCGTTTTTATTCTTTTGGCGATGCGATGTTGATTTTACCAGAAGTTAATTGTTAATTGTATTTATAAATATGGATAGACCCCTATTAGTGAGAGTTTTTTCGACTAGAGTTTTGGATCAATCTAGACTTGTAAAAATCACTCCTTGACCAGCTAAGTAGTCGGACATAAATAAACGTAAGTACGTCATTGCGAGCGAAGCGAAGCAATCGCAAGGACTTGAGGTGGTTTCGCAACCCTCGCAATGGCACTGTTTATTTATGTCCAGGTACTTAAGCGTGATATGAGGAAAGAGATATTCAGTAAAAGCTCAGTCGAAATATCGATGTTAAATGGGAGCATATAGAATTATAAAACTTCTTCATTTCGGACTCAGTTTAACTAGAATAAAACCTGGGTTTAAAGATAAAATAGTATAGTAATAAAAAAACTGTTGCAAGTTTGTCTCACTTTTGGTAAAATAAGTAGCTTAGCCCTGTTCTTCATTATATCTGACAATTCATCAAGTTATTGATTTTTCATTTCTCTGTTAGGATCAAAACGTCATCCAAGTTTTATTAGGGCAATGCAAAATCGCAATAAATGTTAACAGAAAGGAGTATTACCTATGGTAAATCAGCCAGAACTAGAACAGCAAGTATCCAACCAAGATTCGATTGATGAGTTAAGTCTTAATCAAGAAGAAGATAACAATGATGAACTTTATGAAAAAGACAAATTGATATATGATCCTGATGAAATTAATATTTCCACCAGAGAACCAACTATTGAGCAACTCCTAAGAAGAATCGATGAGGAAGCTCTTGATTTAGCACCCGACTTTCAGCGCCATGCAAATATCTGGAAAGATGAGGCTAAAAGCAGACTGATTGAGTCGATTTTGATTCGGATTCCATTACCAGCTTTTTATATAGATGCAACGGATGAAGATAAGTGGTTAGTTGTGGATGGATTGCAGCGCTTATCTGCTCTCAAGCAATTTATGAGCGATAAAAAACTTAAGTTATGTGGACTAGAATACTTAACCAATTTTGAAGGCAAAACTTATGATGAAATAGAACGCCGATACCAACGTCGGATTCAAGAAACTCAAGTTACAGTTTATTTGATTGAAAAAGGTACGCCTCCTGAAGTTAAATATAATATTTTCAAACGTATTAATACAGGTGGACTGCCGATGTCTCCTCAAGAACTACGCCATGCTCTTAACCCCGGTAAGGCAACAAAGTTTTTAGCTCAACTTGCGACATCTGATGAATTCCTGAAAGTTACTAATTTGAGTAAGTTACGTAAAATGCGAATGGACGATCGGGAATTCATACTCGGTTTTTTAGCTTTTAGGCTTACATCTTATAAAGATTATCACTCTGAGAAAAGAAATTTGTTTTTGAGTAAAGCATTATCGAAAGTTAATAATATGTCCGAATGGGAATTACAAGAAATTAAAAATGATTTTAAAAAAGCGATGGTTGCAGCATGGGAAATATTTGGAAAATATGCCTTCCGTAAAATATCCCAAAATCAGACAAAAATGTTTCCAATTAATAAAGCATTGTTTGAGGTTTGGTCAGTTAATCTCAGTTTACTTAGCAACGAGGAAATTGATATAGTGAAGCAGCACAAGGAGCAATTGATTGAAAAATTTAGAAGTCATGTAGATCGCGATCGAGATTTTAATGCTTCTATCTCTCAGGCAGCGGAAAAAATCGAGTACAGATTTAGGATAATTGAAAAAATAATTCATGAGGTTTTGGCATGATTACTTCGCTGAAGTTGCTAAATTTTAAACCTTTTGCAGAGCTGTCATTGGACTTCAAAAAACTCACGTTATTTTCCGGTTTAAACAGCACTGGCAAATCTTCTGTTATGCAATCACTCCTGCTGTTACGACAATCTTATCAACAGGGTTTACTCCCAGAAAAAGGGTTGGCACTTAATGGGGACTTAGTTAAGATTGGGACTGCTAAAGATGCACTGTTTGAAGGAGCAGAAGAGGAATTAATTGGTTTTGATATTGTTTGGGAAAACAACAGCAAGGGGGTATGGCGTTTCAAATATGACAAAGAGGTAGATGTGTTGAATATTGACTCGGAACCAGTTAGCTCAGAAGTGTATAAATCGAATCTTTTTGGTAATAATTTTCACTACCTTCAGGCAGAGCGGATCGGGCCGCGTTCATTTAATGAAATGTCGGATTACCAAGTACGACAACTTGGTCAATTGGGTATCAAAGGTGAGTATGCTGCTCATTTTCTGGCTATTAATGGACGGAAAGTTATTCCTAATAACAGTCTCAGTTATCCAGAGATAAAATCAAAGACTCAAAGAGAAAAAGAACAATCTACTGCAAAATCAATGGATTTAATCGACCAAGTTGAGGCGTGGATGGGAGAAGTAAGTCCCGGTACGCGCCTCAAAATTGACACAAAATCTGATGTTGATTTAATGAGTTTTCAATATTCCTATGGAGATAGCAATCCTTACCGTGCAACTAATGTGGGATTTGGAATTAGCTATACTTTACCGATTATTGTAGCGGCACTTACATCAACACCTGGTACAATAATTTTAATTGAAAATCCTGAAGCGCATCTCCATCCTAAAGGACAAGTTAAGATGGGTCAATTATTAGCTTTAGCTGCTAGTGGTGGCGTTCAAGTTGTGATAGAAACTCACAGCGATCATGTTTTAAATGGGATTCGCCTTGCGGTTCACGGAGGCAAACTTGCCCCCAAAGATGTTCGTTTGCATTACTTCCAGCGTCAAAATAAAGAAGGACAAGCTGTGACGGATGTAGTATCTCCTAAAATCGATAGAAACGGACGAATTGATCGCTGGCCGGATGGTTTTTTTGATGAGTGGGATAATAGCTTGGAGATTTTGTTAGAACCTGCGGTGGAAGGAGAATAAGCGATGGATTTGGAGATGGTGTTTAATGAACTGTCCGCGCGAACTCTTGCTCCTGATATTTTTACCGCACGACAATGGATGTCAGAATTGATTAGTATAATGCGTGAAGCTAAACGCTGTGGACTGAAGGGAATCCGCATTCAAGCAGATTTTTATGTTCTGATTCTTACAGAAAATTATACTCTTTCTCATTGGCGTAATGATAATACAGTGAATAGAGAAGAGCGGACTTTTCTGAGAACTCTGGCAACTAAGACTCCTTTATCAGTTGATATTCCTGATGTAAAGATTAAAATAAAAGTTGAAGATTTGGATTGTGAGTTTAGTTTACAGGGTACTCAAGCAGAAGGCTTTAAAGTTGCTTACTACCTTGAAACATTAGCAATTAGTCTGAATTCAGAATCGCTCTGGAATAACAGTCTCATCAACTTAGAACTAATACAAATTGATGAGGAAGAGAACCTAATAGAAGAAAGTGTAGAGGTTATTCACGCTAGTCAGAAAAACCACGTTCTCGAACACGCTGATTGGATTGAGAAGCGTCTCCAACCAGATCGGCTTAACGGGAGGGAACTTTGGAATCGTAGAGATGAAATTTTCCCTA
The DNA here is from genome assembly GCF_000180455.1 of Kamptonema sp. PCC 6506. Taxonomy (NCBI): domain Bacteria; kingdom Bacillati; phylum Cyanobacteriota; class Cyanophyceae; order Oscillatoriales; family Microcoleaceae; genus Kamptonema; species Kamptonema sp. PCC 6506. The sequence goes on along the minus strand of NZ_CACA01000320.1, from coordinate 3,849 downwards.
ATCTGCAATTTTGCGATGCTGGTAATAAACAGTTGTAGAAACTCCGTACCGGAGACGAAAGGTTAAAACTCGTTTTGGAGATTTTGTATGAACTTGAGAATTGTGCTAAGAATTGGGAAACGGGGTATTTTAACCTAGAGGGTACTTCTCTTGATGTGTCTGGAGAAAGTGAACAAACTCTTAAGAATAAAAAATACCGTAAAGCACGAACTTTCCTTTGCCCTGATGGTAAGGAACGTCTATTTGAGAAACACGCCAAAGAGAGACAGTTTAATTGGCGAATTTACTTCTTTCCAGAAGTGTCAAAAGTAGGTATGCGAAAGGTAATTATCGGTTATGTTGGTACTCACCTTCCCAGTGTGGAATATCCTACATAATCTTAACTAAGAAATGAAGAAAAATTAGTTGCAAGTTTATCTCATTTTTGGTAATAAGCAACTATTGCTGTTCTTGATTATATCTGACAATTCATCAAGTTATTAATTTATGATTCTTAATCAAGTCTCAACAAAAAAAGCCTGGGCAAAAGCCATTATCAATCCCGCCAAAGAGTTTCCCTCGACTCAGTTACAAGTCCTCAGCGGTAAAATCCCAGAAGGATTGCGCGGTACTTTGTATCGCAATGGCCCTGGAAGATTGGAACGGGGGGGCGATCGCGCGGGACATTGGTTTGATGGTGACGGGGCAATTCTGGCTGTACATTTTCGCGAACCCAACGCAACCGCCCTCTACCGTTACGTCCAAACTGCCGGATATCAAGCCGAAACAGCAGCCGGCAAATTTCTTTACAGCAACTACGGGATGACTGCACCCGGCCCTCTGTGGCAACGATGGGGCAAACCAGTCAAAAATGCCGCTAACACTTCTGTACTCGCCCTTCCAGATAAACTCTTAGCTTTGTGGGAAGGCGCGAACCCCCACGCCCTCGACCTCGAAAACTTGGAAACTAGGGGACTGGACAATCTTGGCGGCCTTGATGATGGGCTTCCCTATTCTGCCCATTGCAAACGAGATCCCGATACTGGCTATATTTTTAACTTTGGCATTAGCGCTGGTGCCCAGGGTAAGCTCAATCTTTATAAAAGCGACCCTACGGGCAAAATCGTCCAAAAAACAACTTTTCTCCTAGATGGCATTCCGGCGATTCACGATTTTGTCATGGCTGGGCCTTATTTAGTGTTTTTCGTCTCACCCCTGCGCCTCAATCCCTGGCCGCTGTTGGCTGGATTAAGCTGCTACAGCGAATCCTTTGAGTGGAAACCCCAGTTAGGTACGCAAATTTTAGTGTTCGATCGCGAAACTCTCTCCCTAGTAAGTCGCGGTGAAACCGATTCTTGCTTTCAATGGCATTTCGCTAACGGTTGGGTAGACTCAACTGGTTCAATAATTATCGATTTTGCCCGTTATCCCGACTTTGTAACCAACCAATATCTTAAGGAAGTCGCCAGCGGACAAACCAAAACTTTTGCTAAAGCGACTCTCTGGCAAGTACGCCTGGAACCGCAAACCGCCAAAGTGCAGCAGGCGGAGGAAGTTTTGAACAGACATTGCGAGTTTCCGATTGTGTCCCCGTCGGAAGTGGGTCAACTGTCCCGCTACACTTATCTATCGGTACAACGGGAAGGCGTGGATATTAGTCAAGAAATGTTCGGCGCGATCGCCCGTTTTGACTCTCACACCGGCACCCTTACCTGCGCTGACTTCGGTGAAAACCGTTATCCTAGCGAACCCATCTACGCGCCAGATCCCAGCGATCGCGATCGCGGTTGGATTTTAACTCTTGTCTACGATGGCAATTCTGACACCAGCGAAGTCTGGATCTTTGACAGTGCAGGCATTGCAGGCGAACCAGTTTGTAGATTGGCATTGCCCAGCGTCGTGCCTATGGGCTTTCACGGGACTTGGAAACCCGCAATCTGAACGTATTGTAAAGAAATGTAACGGGAAATTTATTAAAAATTGTTGCAACCTGTTGATCCCCAAGTTAAGGTGTGCATATAGCCCAAACTGCGGTAACTCTGAATCGAGGAGGTGTACCATTCATGCCCTACATTGCCCAACACTTCACACTGATTGATTGATTCTTTCTTAGAACATCAATTCAGTAGTGGGGATACACGAAATGGAGATTAATTAACACTTACTTACTGAATCGGTAATCTAGGATTTGAAATCTCAGGAGAGTCTACTTGCATGAGGTTGGTTTCAGAGATTAGTGCGAATCTGCAACCATGATTAAATCAAATTCACAACGCTATCAGGACTAATAAGTAGAAGGTAGAAGGCCGCTATTCTGAAAGCAGAAGGAAAATACTGATGTCACCTGCTTTTCAGTTATCAGTCTTGTACGCTTAACTATTTCCTTCTACTAATCCTGCTCGACACAATCGAACAAGTTCATCTCACCAGATGCCGAAAGTTCTCTATCAACACTATCAAGAAATTCGGCATTGGCTAACTACGCGGTGAGACAAAAAAGGAGAATTAAATGATGAAATTTGAAGGAAAAACAGCCCTGATTACAGGTGCTTCGCGCGGAATTGGGCGGGCGATCGCCATCGAATTAGCCAAACAAGGACTCAAACGGCTGTTGTTAGTGGCCAGGAACCGCCAGCAGTTAGCAGAAGTAGCCGCTGAAATCGAAGTCTTAGGCGTGGAAGTAGTGACTTTGGCGATAGATTTAACAGATTCAGCAGCAGTGAATATTGCGATCGCTCAAGCTTGGCGCGATCGCGGCCCCATTCAACTCTTAGTCAACTGTGCGGGAGTTGCCCACCAAGCCTCTTTTTTACGCTCCCCCATGCCATTAATTCAGGAAGAATTAGCCTTGAATTTAATGGGTACATACACCATCACTAGCCTCATAGCTCGGCGAATGGCAACCCAAAAAGAGGGAACAATTGTTAATGTTTCTAGCTTGATGGGTAAATTTGCCGCTCCCACAATGGCAACTTATTCTGCTACGAAATTCGCAATTTTGGGATTCACCCAAGCTTTACGCAGCGAGTTAGCACCTTACAATATTCAAGTGACAGCTTTACTGCCATCTCTGACAGATACTGACATGGTGCGAGACTTCCATCAATTTCGCTGGGTAGTGCCAATGACTGCCGAAAAAGTTGCCCAAGCATTGATTGTAGGACTAGAAAAAGATTCCCCAGAAATCTTGGTCGGATGGCAAAGTCATGTAGCCGTGTGGTGCCACCGAATTGCCCCTTGGTTGATGGAATTGGTTTTGAAAATGGCAACTCCGCAGTTGCAAACTAAGCAGTTGCAAACTAAACCAAATCCCAGCCAAAAATTGCGGGAGGCTTTGGCTGGATCGCGATAATTTATTTGTTAATAGTTAACTGTTAACTGTTAACAAAGAGTTGTCTAATTATTGCAGGGGAATCCCCCGTGTTGCCCCGATTTTTTGAGGTTAGCACGGGGGTTGACCCCTACTTTATTAATAAATTTATATTGATTGTGTTAAATTTGCGGGACAATGAAATAATATAAAATTAAAATTGTTTTTGTCAGCAAGAACATAGATATTGAGCGATCGCACATTCTCCCTATATGAGCAATATACCTCTTGCCCCTCCTCCTGAAACAGCGAACTGGCAATGTCCAGAGTGCGGTGGCACCGGTTCTGTCAATCAGGAAATTTGTCCTGTGTGTCTTGGGGCGAAATGGATTGATAGTCCAGCGGCGGCCAAATGGTTACTGGATTTCATGGAGTCTGAGGGTGGCCGTACTGCTGAGATTGAGCAATTGCGAAAAGAAGAGCCCGATCCTCTAACTTTGGCAGTATGTCTGGGAGTCTGTGCGGCAATTAAGCTAGGGGCGTAGGGGCGTAGGGGCGTA
>NZ_CACA01000321.1:0-29638 GCF_000180455.1 Kamptonema sp. PCC 6506 | reverse complement strand
AAGGGAATAGAATCAGTGAGTTTGGTCGAACTCAGAACGTCTTAACCGACGAAAGCGGTTGCTATAATTAAGTCATTTTCAGTTGTATCAGAACTGGCTAATTGCTAATTATAGCAGTTGCCAAGGCAGTTAAGACATTCTAAATTTAAAACCCTGATTCTAAACCCTTCTTCCGTCTTCCCTAGCCCCTAGCCCCTGCGCCAGAGCCCCTCTTAAACCGCCTTGGCAGTTGCTATAAAACGTTGATAAAATACATAAAACTATAAACATTTTAATATAAAAAATAGGATAATTAAATTTAGTTCCTCAACAGGAACAAACCTGGAAGTAAGCAACCCTGCTGCTTCTTTCCTTCCTTGACTAAAGTCCATGGGGTTTTGCGGTTATGTCTTATGAAAAGAACTTTATGCAGCAACTATTAAAAAGTTTTTTGTCAGTAGATTTTATGCCTCACGGAAGATGCTATCTGTGGAATCCCGGATTAATCTGGCTGCACGTCATCTCAGATTTGCTGATAGCAGTAGCATACTATTCAATTCCGCTGCTACTCCTCTATTTTGTCCAAAAACGGCGAGATTTACCATTTAACTGGATGTTCCTGTTATTCGGAGCCTTCATTATCGCCTGCGCTACAGGACATATCATGGAAATTCTGACCCTGTGGTATCCTGCCTACTGGCTCTCTGGCTCCCTGAAAGCTTTAACAGCCGTCATTTCCCTATCCACAGCCGGATTGATGATACCGCTGATCCCCAAAGCCTTGGCCCTGTCAAGTCCATCTCAGTTAGAAGCGACAAACCTTGCTCTAGCAAAGAAAATTCAAGAACATGAAGAAGCAGAAGAAGCAATTCGAGTTTTGAATGCAGAATTAGAACAGCGAGTTAGCGATCGCACGGCCGCACTTACCTGGCTCAATGAACAACTGCAAAAAGAAATTGCCGATCGCAAACGCGCTGAAGAAACCTTACAACTAACCCAATTTTCCGTTGATTGTTCTGCCGATGCCGTATTTTGGATCGGCTCCGATGCCAAATTATTATACGTCAATGATGCTGCTTCCCGCACCCTTGGTTATTCACCAGAAGAGCTGTTGACAATGACTTTTCACGACATCAACCCAGACTTTCCCGAAACCGCGTGGAATTTACACTGGAATGTGATGAGGCGCTGCGGTTCAGTTAATATTGAAGCCCATCATCGTACTAAACATAATCGGATTTTTCCTGTCGAAATTACCATCAATCACCTGCAATTTAATGGTAAAGAATATCATTGTGCCTTTGCGCGGGATATCACCGATCGCAAACTAGCAGAAAAGGCTTTACAAGCAAGGCAAGAAGAGTTTAGCTCTCTAGTTTCTAACATTCCGGGAGCCGTCTATAGGTGTGCGTGCGACCCTCACCGAACGATGGCTTTCCTGAGTGACGGCATACAAGCTATTAGCGGCTTTCGAGCAAAAAACTTTATTAATAGTAGGACGCAATCTTTTGCCAGCCTTATTCTTCCCGAAGATCGAGAAATAGTACAGGATACAGTTCAGAAAGCCGTCGATTTGAAACAACCATATATTATCGAGTATCGGCTATTACATAAAGACGGTAATATCAGGTGGGTTTACGATAAAGGTCAAGCTATTTTTGATGGGTTGGGAAAGGTTTCATGGCTAAATGGAGCAATTTTTGATATTACAGAACACAAACAGGCGGAAGTAGAACGCAGTGAATTAATGGCATCCCTGCAAGCAAGCGAAGAGCGCTTGCAGCTAGCTTTAGCAGGAACCGACCAAGGATTGTGGGATTGGAATTTAGTAACGGGAGAAGTTTATTTTAGCGCTCAGTGGAGCCAGATTTTAGGCTATGCTGCGGATGAAATTAACGGAGAAGCGAGAGCGTGGTTTCATCTCGTGCATTCAGAAGATAGACCGAAAGTGATTCAAATTCTCAAACAACATTTAGCAGGTAGTACGCCTTTTTTTGAAACCGAACACCGAATGCTAACAAAATCTGGGGAGTGGAAATGGGTTTTAAATCACGGTAAAGTAGTGACTTGTGATGAGTTTGAAGCCATGTCCGAAGTTGGAGAAAATCAGCAAGAAGCTATTAAGTTCAAATCTCCTAAACCACTGCGGATGACGGGTACACTAAAAGATATTAGCGATCGCAAACAAGCAGAAGATTCTTTGAGAGAGTCCGAAGCAATTGCCCAGCAAAAAGCTCAACAGCTCGAACTTGCTCTTAAGGAACTCAGACAAACCCAATCTCAACTAATTCATACAGAAAAGATGTCTTCTCTGGGTCAAATGGTAGCTGGTGTTGCCCATGAAATTAACAATCCTATTAGCTTCATTTACGGCAATCTCACTTACGCCACTCAGTATATCAAAGATGTCTTAAATTTAGTTCGCCTCTACCAAAAATACTATCCCCAGCCAGCACTAGAAATTCAACAACAAACAGAGGCAATCGAGTTAGATTTTCTCAGCGAAGATTTACTAAAAATCTTATCTTCGATGAAGATGGGAGCAGATAGAATTCGGGAAATAGTTCTCAGTTTACGAAACTTCTCGCGACTAGATGAATCAGAAAAGAAACCTGTTGATATTCACGAAGGCATTGAAAATACCCTGCTAATTTTGCAAAATAGGCTGCGAACTAGATCTGATATTCCTGAGATTCAGATAATTAAAAAATATGGCAATTTACCTAAAGTAGAATGCTATGCCGGACAGCTAAATCAGGTATTTATGAACCTTCTGAGTAATGCTATTGATGCTTTGGAAGAATTTTATCGGCAAAAAGAATGCAGATCGTATTTTGATGAATCAGGCTTATCTTCTTTTGCAGTAAGAGGCGGGCCGATGATTTTGATTCGCACAGAGTTGGTAGAAGAAAGTGTAATTAGCATCCGTATTGCCGATAACGGTCAGGGGATGACTGAGGAAGTAAGCCACCGCTTATTTGACCCATTTTTTACTACTAAACCAGTCGGTAAAGGTACAGGTTTGGGCTTATCTATTAGTTACCAAATTGTAGTAGAGAAACACGGAGGTAAGTTGCGGTGTAATTCGGTATTGGGACAAGGTTCGGAGTTTGCGATCGAGATCCCTCTCAAATGTTAAGTAGACGGTTAACAGTTAACAGTTAACAAATTTAATTAATCCTTTTGCGTGTATTGACTAATAAAAGACTTTAACTGTTTTTCTTGAAACTTTTTAGCAAATTCGCACAACCGATCGGCAAAGGGAATAAAATTTGCGTCCAAAGCTTTTAAATTCTCGGCTTGTTTTAAAATCTCTTTTAAATTGCCTTTCATGATTAAATCGTACAAAATATCAATTTTTTCTGAGGGTGGAGGAACGATAATCACCGTTGGTGATAGAGCCAAATTTTCTTTAATAGTTTTGGCAGTAGGAGAGGGCAATTCAACTGAATCTCTGTACAGCCAGGATATCCCTAAAAACTGCTCCAACAATCCAAACAAATCAGAAATTTGTACAGGTTTAGGCAGAAAAGCATCAGCTCCAGCATCCAAACTATTGTATTGGTCAGTTTCAAATACTGAAGCTGAAGAAACAATTACTACGATCTCTCTAAATTCAGGGGATTCGCGCAAGCGCCGCACTAATTGGAAACCATCCATTTTTGGCATCACCAAATCCGTGATTATTACATCTGGGCTTAACTCGCGAACTCGATCTAAACCTTCAAGGCCATTAGCAGCTTCGGCAACTATAAAGCCAATTGGCTTGAGTAAATTAACAATGACAGAGCGATTTTCCCAGCGATCGTCTACTATTAAAATTTTGCGCTTGTCGCCTGTAAAGCCCAGTATTGTTTGTGTGGGCTCTGTTGTTAGTAAAGTCTCTGCTTCCCCACTAGAAGGTAAAGCTAAATCAAACCAGAATTGACTACCAGCTTGGGACTTACTGGCGACTTTAATGCTACTCCCCATCATTTCAATAATTTTTAAACTAATTGCTAATCCTAAACCAGTTCCTTCTACCATGCGGCGAGTATCACCTACCTGTTCAAACGGCTGAAATATTTTCTGCATTTGTTCGCTAGTCATTCCCACACCAGTATCTTCTATTTGAAAGCGAATTGTATTAATATTTGTGAGGGTACTTGTGGTTGATTCCACAGATATTAAGTCTACGACTGCAACTTTAAAGGTGACTGCACCTGCATCTGTAAATTTGACAGCGTTCCCCAGGAGATTTACCAGCACTTGCCGCAAACGTTTTTCATCAGCTTCAACAACATAAGGGAGTGCAGCGTCAAAGTTGCAAATAAAAGAAATGCCTTTTTGTTCGGCTTTAATGCGGCAGATTTCACTGACCACTTGAAGAAATCCTAGAAAATAGAAACTGCTGGGATACAGTTCCATTTTTCTAGCTTCAATTTTGGAGAGGTCTAAAATATCATTAATCAGAGTAAGCAAGTGCGAACCACACTTGTAAATGATGTTAATTTCTGCAAGTTGCTTTGGAGTTAAACTACTATCTCGCTGGAGGATTTGAGCATAACCTAAAATGCCATTGAGAGGGGTTCGTAGTTCGTGGCTCATATTAGCAAGAAATTCGCTTTTAGCTTGATTGGCAGCATCAGCGGCTAGTTTAGCTTCTTGCAGTGTAACTTCTGCATTTTTGCGGTCTGTAATGTCTTGAAAAGTTCCTTTCAATTTGAAAGGAATATCATTTTTGTAGTGAGGTTGACCGAGAACGTGAACCCACCGCTGATTTTTTATTGCGGTGACGAACTGCAACTCTACATCAAAAGGCTCTTTATTTGCCATCGCTTGCAAACTAGCTTTTTCCAAAATCTCTATGGACTCCGATGGATAGAAAGCCATTACGCTTTCAGGAGTTAACTGGAAATCTAAATCAACTTCGTAGATGTGGTAAACTTCCTCTGTCCAAGTCAATTCTTGAGTCTCTAAATTCATTTCCCAGCCACCCACTTTTGCTATCCGCTGGGTTTGGTTGAGCAGTGCTTCGCTTTCTCGCAGTGCAGCCGTCCGTTCATTAACTCGCTGTTCTAACTCTTCGTTCGTGTTTTCTAGAGCAGTAAAAGACTCTTGTAATTGCTGTGCCATTAGGTTGAATGACTCAGCTAAAATATCTAATTCCCCAATCCCTTCAATCTCTACTTTTTGATTTAATTTCCCACTTGCTATAGCTTGGCTGGCATTCCTCAAACGCAGAATGGGCTCTGCTATCCAGCCAGAGGTAAAAATCCCGATAGTTGCAGCCATAAGTAATGCTAAAAAGCACAGGAAAATAGTAGTGCGGGTGTTAGCATTAATTTGATCCATGAAGTCGGCTTCGGGGACTGCGACTACAATTAACCAGTCAATACCCCGACCGTCTTTAAATGGTGTTACCTGTAGAAATTGCTGTTTGCCGCCTAAGTTAAATGTGAGTTGTTGGTTAGTATTAATTTTACTCAAGCCAAAATTATCTATTAAATATTGGGAGGAAACCCGAATCAAAGGTACGCTACTTTCAGTCGCTTTCATCCGATCGACCTTACCATCTTTACTAACTAAAAATGGCTTTTCCGAGGTTGAAGAAGCCACAATTAGTCCCGAACGTTCCATGATAAATGTCTTTCCAGACTTACCAATTTTTAAACTATTTAGAAAGTCACGGGTTTCACTATCAAGTAGCTGCGTACCTAAAACTCCTATCAATTTACCAGTTGAGTTGTAGACGGGCTGGCTAGCAGTAATTCCCAAATTATTCCTTCCAAATACCAGAAAAGGAGCGCTCCATGTGGGTTTTCTTGCTGCAAGTGCTGCTTTATACCAGGGTCGAGTTCGCGCGTCAAAAACAGGTGTGACTTTTTCCAGCTTTTTGCGATTGCCAAAACTATCTGTAGAGTACCAGAAGAATTTACCACTAACAAACCCTTCTGTTGCGCGAATAAATAATTTATCATCTTCATGACGCTGAACTAAAGCAAGTCCTCCAAGAGGATTGCCAAAATAAATAGCATTTACTGATTCAAACACTTGAAGCTGATGCCAAAAATAACGCTCCAACCCATTTTGATTCTGCACATCCAACAAATTAAGATTGATAGTAGCTGCGAGGCTTTGATTCACTTGATGAGCGCTAGCAAGATAAGTATGTAGGTTTTGCTCAATGCGATTGCTAATTTCACTCCGTAACTGAGTAGCGACATCGTTAACGGCTTTCTGTCCGTTGCGTAATGATAGCCATCCCGTTAACCCTACCGCCGCAAAAATTTGCAGTAAAAATGGCCCTACTAAAACAAAGCGAAGGGGGAGTTTTCTAGAGCTAAAGGCAGTTGAAGGCATAATAGAATCTCCAGCCAGCGTGTTATTATGTTATCTTATGTTTGACAAAAACAAAAGTAAAATATTGGCTTCTTTTTTACCAGCATAATTCGCAACTATGGCTGCTCTATGGGAATTTCAACAGTGAACTCCGTACCCTGACCAAGTGTGGAAGTGCAAGCCAGTTTTCCTCCATGTTTTTCTACCACGATTTGATAACTAATGCTCAATCCCAAGCCTGTACCTTTACCTGCTGGTTTGGTTGTAAAGAAAGCTTCAAAGAGCTGCGATTGGACTACGTTTGACATCCCAGGCCCATTATCAGCAATGCGGATAATGGCAGAATTGTTATTTGTTACTTCCGTACTAATTCTAATGGTAGGGTTTTTTATTTTGATCGCCTCATTTCCCAACTCTTCCTCTTCTTCTAAAACATCAATTGCATTCGCAATTAAATTCATAAAGACTTGATTCATTTGCCCGCCATAACATTTTAATAAGGGGAGTTCCCCGTATTCTTTAATTACCTCAATAGCGGGGCGATGTCCGCAAGCTTTAAGCCTGTAACGTAAAATTAGCAAGGTACTATCTAGCCCTTCGTGAATATTTACTGCTACCTTATTTGACGTATCTGTGCGCGAGAAATTTCGCAGAGATGTACTAATATTACTAATTCTCTCTGCTCCTACTTTCATGGAATTAATCATATTTGGCAAGTCTTCAATTAAGTAATCTAGCTCAATCTCCTCAGCATGAGCGGAAACTTCCGGCACTGGATGGGGATAATATTGCTGATAAACTTGTAAATGGTCAATCAAGCCTTTGATATATTCAGAAGCGTGGTTGAGATTACCGAAAATAAAACTAACTGGATTGTTAATTTCATGAGCAACACCAGCCACCAACTGACCCAAGCTGGACATTTTTTCAGTCTGCACTAATTGAATTTGAGCCTGTTTTAACTCGTGTAAAGTCCGGCTTAATTCAGCAGTTCGCTCTTGTACCCGCTGCTCTAATTCCTGATTTTGCTTTTCAATCTTCTTAGTTAAGTAGTATAATTTTAGGTGAAGTTTAACCCGCGCTAAAACTTCTTCTTGTTGAAACGGCTTAGTAATGTAATCCACCGCTCCTAAAGACAGGCCTTTCACCTTATCAATTGACTCAGACATCGCGCTCATAAAAATCACGGGTATGTCAGCAGTCAATGGATTTGCTTTCAGGCGATTGCAAGTTTCAAAGCCATCTATTCCCGGCATCATTATATCCAGTAAAATCAAATCTGGAAGAGCATAACCCACTTTTTCTATAGCGCTTTCTCCATCTTGTGCTACCCAAACCTCAAAGGACGCATTATCCAATAAATCATAAAGTACCCCTAAGTTATTTGAGTTGTCATCGACGATTAAGACAATATCTTTTTTTTCCATATCTACGCTCATTTCTTGTCACTCCTGTATTAACTAATCACACACATTAGATTTTCCACTCATAAAAGCGGAGTCAGTAAAAAATAGCATTAAGCAGTTAAGAATGGTCGCAACATTGAAGGTAAAAGTTTAGCATTATTTAGCAGAAGTTGTGTTGCAGTTTGACTGTCTACAGGCTTAGAAAATAGATAGCCTTGCCCCAACTCGCACCCAAGAGAACAGAGTTTTTCCAATTGTTCTAAAGTTTCTATTCCTTCTGCGACTACATCCATACCAAAACTGTGAGCAAGGGTAACAATTGTTTCCACAATTCCATCACTTTTCCCCGCGCTGATACGGTTGACAAAAGAGCGGTCAATCTTTAAGGTATCAATGGGAAACTCATGCAGACGACTTAAAGAAGAATAGCCAGTTCCAAAGTCATCAATACACAACTTAATACCTTGGCTTTTTAACTGCTTCAGCATCGTTGCTTCGCAGGTAGATGCTTCTAAAAAGCAGCTTTCAGTAATTTCTAATTTCAAGCAGGAACTTGAAACGCCAGTAGCTTCGACTATTTTCTGCATCCTCTCTACTAGATTAGCTTGCTTTAGCTGAACTGGCGAAACATTGACATTTAGTGTTAAACCAAGAGCTTGAGGAAATTGCTGTTGCCACAAGCGGAGTTGGCGACAAGCTTCCTGAAAAATCCACCAACCCAAAGAATTGATTGCTCCAATTTCTTCAGCCAGGGGAATAAATTTTGCCGGCGAAACTAATTCGCCAAAAGCGCGCTGCCAACGTACCAATGCTTCAAAGCCTAAAAGATGACCTGTAGACAGCGATACAATGGGTTGGTAATAAAGGCAAAATTCTTCTAATTCTATTGCCTTCCTGAGCTCATTTTCAAGCTGTAAGCGGTTTGCTGCCTGAGTCTGGATGGCTTTTGTTAATACTTCATAACAGCCTTTACCTTTAATTTTAGCCTGGTACATCGCTACATCAGCATCTCTAATCGCGTCCACAGCGCGATCGTAACCCATTGTACTAAAGGTAATACCAATACTAGCACCTGTAAATATTTCATATTTATCAAAAATGAATGGCAATCTCAGTTGTTCAAGAATTCGATCTGCTGTGCTTATAGCTTCGTTCATATCTCCAATTGCTTCCAGTAAGATAATAAATTCATCCCCTCCTAAACGAGCAACTATATCTGTTTCCGGCACGCAATCTTGCAGCCTTTTAGCAGCGATTTTTAGCAATTCATCTCCGACTAAGTGTCCTAAGCTGTCATTAACAACTTTAAACCGATCTAGGTCGATAAACAGCACTGCATATAAATAATCAGAATCCAGATTTGCTAACTCAATTACCCGATTTAGCTGATTTATAAACCAAGTTCGGTTAGGCAAACCAGTTAAGGAGTCATGAAAAGCATCGTAGCGTAACTTATCTTCCTTTGCTAACAATTCTAAGTAAGCGTTTTGCAGTTCGTGCATAGCACTTTTTAGTTCAGCAGTTCGGGCCTCGACTCGATGTTCTAACTGAGAAGTTAATTCGCTCAATAGCGAATTCTTTTCTTCCATTCTCTTGTTCAAAATGCTCATTTTTAAGTGCAGTCTCAGCCTAACTAATACTTCTTCATGTTGAAAGGGTTTAGTAATATAATCAACAGCACCTAAAGACAAACCTTTAACTTTATCGACTGTCTCAGAAAGGGCGCTCATAAAAATTAGAGGGATGTCCTTAGTTCTAGGATTGGCTTTCAACCTACGACAAGTTTCAAATCCATCGAGACATGGCATCATTATATCTAATAAGATGATATCTGGGGCCTCATATTGAACTGCTTGTAAAGCACTTTCCCCGTCTGAAGCTACCCAGACTTCAAATCCAACCTGCTCTAAATAGTCAGAGAGTACCGCTAAATTACTGGCGTGATCGTCTACCACTAAAACTATACTTTTTTTATTATATTCACTGTTCACGGTTTTTCTCCCCTATATTGGCTAATAAATTCTTTCATGGCTTTTTCCTGAAAACCTTTAGATAATTGGCGTAACTTGTTAGCAAAAGGTGCAAATTTTTCATCTATCTGTTCTATGTTTGCTGCCTGCTTCATAATTCCTTGAAGGTGGCCTTTCATTGCTAGATCGTATAAGGTGTCAATCTCTGGCTGCGGGGGAGCGATCAGAGAATTAGAAGAGGAAAGGTTAACGGCTACTGTGTCTTCTTCATAAGTCCATTCTATTTGCAAATGCTGCTGTAACTTCTCTAGCAATATTTTTGCTTCTACTGGCTTAGGCATAAAATCGTTACATCCTGCTTGTAAACTTTGGTACTTATCGGCTTCAAATACGCTAGCAGATGTAACTATTATGACTACATTTTTTAGCTCCTCGATCAGGCGAATGCGCCGGATCATTTCAAAACCGTCTAGGACGGGCATTACTAAGTCAGTGATAATTAAATCCGGTTGACACTGGGCTTTTGTTAAACCTTCTTGACCATTGACTGCCTCTATAATTTCAAAACCGATGGGAGAGAGCAAGTTAGCTAGTACCGAGCGATTTTCCCACTTGTCGTCTACTATTAAAATTTTGGGCTTTTTCCTGTAAATACCTGTGATATTTTTGTGGTTGGGCTCTACGGATGGTGGAACAGATTCGGGCAATTGAATTAGATCTAATTCTACCAAAAAAGTGCTCCCAACTCCTGGCTGACTTTTGACTTTGATTGTACTGCCCATCAATTCGACTATTTTCTGGCTGATTGCTAGCCCTAATCCGCTGCCTTGATGATTGCGAGAGGCTTCACTCACTTGCTCGAAGGGTAAAAATATTTTTTCTAATTGCTCAGAGTTAATACCAATGCCTGTGTCTTCAATTTGAAAGCGAATTTTGGTAATTGGTAGTTGATGATTGGTAATTGATGATTTTTCCCTAAGTTCCGCTTGAGGGCATTCCTGAGTTCCTATAACTTCTACTTTAAAATCGACCCTACCTTCGTCAGTAAATTTGATGGCATTACTGAGTAAGTTAATTAGTAGTTGCCGTAGACGCTTCTCGTCAGATCGAATACTATCTGGAAGGGAATTCTGAGGTTGGTAAGCAAGTACAATACCCTTTTGTTCTGCTTTAAGGCGACATATTTCTACTACACCACTTAAGAAAGAAGGAAAATGAAAATCTGTAGGATGAAGTTCCATTTTCTGAGCTTCTATTTTGGAAATATCTAAAATATCGTTAATCAAAGTAAGTAAGTGTGAGCCACACTGGTAAATGATACGGAGACCGTCTTTAACTTTTTCATCTGTGGTTTTTAAGGGTTGTAAAATTTGAGCGTAACCTAAAATACCGTTGAGAGGTGTGCGGAGTTCGTGGCTCATGTTTGCGATAAATTCGGTTTTGGCGCGATTGGCGGTGTCGGCAGCTATTTTGGCATCTTTTAGTTCGCTTGTTCGCTCCTCAACTCTGGCTTCTAACTCGCTCTTGGCTGTTTCTAAGGCAGTAAAAGATGCTTGTAATTGCTGGGCCATTTGGTTAAAAGAGCTGGCTAGAGTATCGAGTTCAGCAATTTTTTTAATTTCAATTTTTTGGTTTAATTCTCCGCTAGCTATTTTCTGGCTAGCATGGGATAACTCTAAGATTATCCCTGTAATCCAGCGCGAGGTTAAAACTCCTAGTAATGCCGCGCTTCCTAATGCTAAAAGACATAGTAAAATGCTGGTTTTAGTATTAGCATTAATCCGCTCCATAAAGTCTGCTTCGGGAACAACGACGACAATTAGGAAGTTTAGACCCCGCTTGTCTGAGAGCGGTGTTACTTGTACAAAATGTCTCTTGCCGTTAATTTTAAAAATTTCGAGTTGGGTGGGTGTCTTAATTTGGGTAAGGTTGCTCCTTTTTTCTATTAATAAGTGCTGCATTGTAGCGCGAATTAAATACTCGCTGCTTTCTGCTGCTTTAAGTCTTTTAATAGAGCAACTATCTCTACTTTTAATAAAACTCTTTTCGTTGGTTGAGGAGGCAACTATTTCTCCTGATGTTTCTAAGATGAAAGCTATGCCTGATTTACTAATTTTCAAACTCTGAAGAAATTTACTAATCTCTGAAACTATTAGGGATACTCCCAGATATCCTATTGATTTTCCTGATTGATTATAAATAGGAAGCAGGGCATCTGTGCTGACTTCGGGGCGGGGTGCAATCCATAAATATAGTGGAGTCCAAATTGCTTGCTTTGCGGACACACCCAACTGATAATAAACTTCGTTTTGGATCGGGTATTTTAGTTGAGTTGACAATATATTTGTGCGCTCTCCTTGACTATTTACTGCATAATTATTAAAGTTAAGATCGCCGTTACTAGATTTTTTTACGATCCCAATATTCAAGGTTCCGTCTAACCGACGTTCGCTGCCGATAAATTCTCCCTGCAAGTTACCGAAGTAAATATAATTAACGGTGGGAAAACGCTGAATATTTTGCCAAAAATAGCGCTCCATGCTAGTGAAGTCTTGGGGATTTAATTTACCCAGACTGATAGCATCAGCAGTGAGTTGATTGATCAAATGAGGGGTTTCTAGATAAGTATTGAGGTGTTGGTAAATGCGGGCTGTGATTTCTTCGTACAATTGTGCAGCTAAGTCATTAACGGCTTGTTGACCGTTGCGGAATGATAGCCATCCTGTTAATCCCACTGCGGCAAAAATTTGTATGAGAAATGGCCCGACTAAGATGAGGCGGAGTGGGATTAAATGTTTTTTTTTTGAGTTAGTAAGGTTGATATCTGGCTGGGTCATGGATGGCTCGGAGTAGGATGATGCCAACAATCATCGCAACAGGTATACTTTTTACTCTGATGCTGTTCGTTGAGGCGGTGGGGGTCAAATCTGCCTTTTCCCGACCAGTCAGTTTTACGTAATATATGTTGCTTAGATTACACTAAAAGTTTTAACGACCTGTGTTAGCTAGGATACTTTTTTTTGCTAACAAATATGATTGCTCCCTATTGGATCGGTTTGATGGCAGAAGGCAGAAGGCAGAAGCTAGAAGACAGAAGGCAGTATAAGTTTTGGAAGCAAAGATTAGGATGTCTGTTTGACAAAATTAATTTTGATTGTGGTGTGGCCCTCCTGCCAATCACAAGCAAATTTACTGAGAATACTTAGCTTTAGTGGGTTTTAACAGCCTTCCCCAAAAAGCTATTAGCAAGACATTAATCTTAATTTAATATTCCTCCCCTATAAAATGAGGTACTATGCAATCAAGTTCCGATACTCAACATGAAGTTTAGCTCGAAAATCTAAGGAGTAGCAAGTTAACACCACAAAAGCTCCGTCGCGCGAGGGATTATTTTTCCAGACAAACTTCACACACTTTTTCGGAAACCCAGTGCTTTTAGCCTGGGGAATGAAAGTAAAGCATTGACTAAAATATCACGATCGCCTAAATCAGTATGGTAGCAACAACTCCGGTACAACAAAAGAAACCCCTTTCCCCATCAGAACTGGATAAAATCCACGCTTACTGGCGGGCCGCAAACTATTTGTCTGTAGGACAAATTTATTTGCTAGACAACCCCCTTCTCAAAGAACCCCTGAAGCTAGAGCACGTCAAACCGAGGCTGTTAGGACACTGGGGTACTACTCCCGGCTTGAACTTCATTTACGCCCATCTCAACCGCCTAATTAAAGCTCAAGACCTGAATGTAATATACATTGCCGGCCCCGGTCATGGTGGCCCTGGCTTAGTTGCCAACACTTACTTAGAAGGCACTTATAGCGAATATTACCCCAACGTTTCCCAAGATGCTGAAGGGATGAAGCGTCTGTTTAAACAGTTCTCCTTCCCACGCGGAATTCCTAGCCACGTCGCGCCAGAAACTCCCGGTTCGATCCACGAAGGTGGCGAACTCGGTTATGCTGTTTCCCACGCTTACGGGGCGGCTTTTGATAACCCTGACTTAATTGTGGCTTGCGTTGTTGGGGACGGGGAAGCCGAAACGGGCCCCTTAGCCACTGCTTGGCATTCTAATAAGTTTCTGAACCCGATTCATGACGGCGCAGTATTACCAATTCTACACCTCAATGGTTATAAAATTGCTAACCCGACGGTGTTAGCACGGATTAGCCATGAAGAATTAGAAAGTTTGTTTGTGGGTTATGGCTATAAGCCTTACTTCGTGGAAGGTTCAGACCCAGAAATGATGCACCAGTTGATGGCGGCGACGATGGATAGCGCGATCGCAGAAATTAAAGCCATTCAACAAGAGGCCCGGACTAAAGGCTTCAGCAAACGCCCTCGGTGGCCGATGATTATTCTGCGATCGCCCAAAGGTTGGACGGGGCCCAAAGAAGTAGACGGCAAAAAAACCGAAGATTTCTGGCGATCGCACCAAGTCCCCCTGTCGGAAATGGGCAGCAAACCGGGGCACGTCCAACTCCTCGAAGACTGGATGAAAAGCTACAAACCCGAAGAACTCTTCGACGAAGCAGGCACATTCCTCGCCGAACTCGCCGAACTCGCACCATTAGGAACGCGACGCATGGGCGATAATCCCCACGCCAACGGCGGCATTTTGCTCCGCGACCTCAAAATGCCAAAATTTGAAAATTATGCCGTAGAAGTCACAAAACCAGGCACTACCTACGAAGAAGCCACCCGCGTTATGGGCAAATTCCTGCGGGACGTAATGAAATTCAACCAGGAAAGCCGCAACTTCCGCATCGTCGGGCCAGACGAAACCGCCTCGAACCGCTGGAACGACGTATTTGAAGCCACCGATCGCACCTGGATGGATGATACATTCTCCTACGACGATCACCTTTCCCCCGATGGCCGAGTCATGGAAATCCTCAGCGAGCACACTTGCCAAGGATGGTTAGAAGGCTACCTACTTACAGGCCGTCACGGTTTCTTCTCCTGTTACGAAGCCTTCATCCACGTCATCGACTCCATGTTCAACCAACACGCCAAATGGTTAAACACCACGCGCTATATACCTTGGCGGCGACAAATTTCCTCTCTTAATTACCTGCTAACATCCCACGTTTGGCGACAAGATCATAACGGTTTTTCCCACCAAGATCCCGGTTTTATCGACCACGTAGTTAACAAAAAAGCAGCCGTAATTCGGGTTTATTTACCACCCGATGCCAATACATTGCTATCCGTCACCGATCACTGTTTGCGGAGTCGCCAATACGTCAACGTTGTTGTTGCTGGTAAACAACCCGCCTTGCAATATTTAGATATGGATGCGGCGGTCAAACATTGTACGGCAGGGATCAGTATTTGGGAATGGGCAAGCAACGATCAAAATAGCGAACCCGATGTCGTCATGGCTTGCGCCGGCGACGTTCCTACCTTAGAAACCCTAGCAGCAGTTGACTTAATTCGGCTACATTTACCTGAATTAAAAGTGCGCGTCGTTAACGTCGTAGACTTGATGAAATTGCAACCGGAAAGCGAACACCCGCACGGTTTGAATGATAAAGACTTCGACTCGATTTTTACAGTAGATAAACCGATCATCTTTGCTTATCACGGCTATCCCTGGCTAATTCACCGCCTGACTTACCGCCGGACAAATCATAATAACATCCACGCGCGGGGTTATAAGGAAGAAGGAACCACGAGTACGCCCTTTGATATGGTAGTGCGGAACGATTTAGATCGTTTTCATTTGGTAATAGATGTCATCGATCGTTTGCCTCAATTGCATTACATCGGAGGTCACATTAAGCAGATGTTGCACGACAAATTAGTGGAGCACGTCACTTACATTGCTGAGTATGGCGATGATCTGCCAGAAGTGCGCGACTGGAAATGGGGATATTATAGCGATCCTGGTTCACCAAAGGCGACAACTGGAGAGTCTGGGGGCGCTGATTTTAGCGAGTCACAGTTAGAGGAAGGCGCGGCGCGATCGCGATCGTAGAGTCGGCGGTTAAAACCCCATCTACACAAACAAAACCCGCCTGCGCGGGTTAAATTTCTACAGTCCGCGTAGGCAGTTAAAACCACATCTACACAAACAAAACCCGCCTGCGCGGGTTAAAATTCTACAGTCCGCGTAGGCGGACTTTGCCTGTGTAGCCGCGAATTCTATTCGCCGGGCTTAGTTCAAAACTCAAAACCTGTCTTTCTTAATATTTGCCCATGAACGTACACACAGTATTAACACAGCCATTTTCAGACCAAAAACCCGGCACATCAGGACTACGGAAACAAGTTACAGTATTTCAACAACGCCACTACCTCGAAAACTTCGTTCAATCTATCTTTGACAGCTTAGAAAACTATCAAGGACAAACATTAGTTGTCGGCGGCGACGGACGCTATTATAACCGTACTGCCATTCAGACAATTTTAAAAATGGCCGCCGCCAATGGCTTTGGCAAAGTATTAGTAGGTAGCGCAGGCATTTTATCAACTCCTGCTGTTTCCTGCATCATTCGGAAATATCACGCCTTTGGAGGAATTGTACTATCTGCCAGTCACAATCCCGGCGGGCCAGATGGAGATTTTGGCATTAAATACAACATTAGCAATGGTGGGCCAGCACCAGAAAAAGTTACTGATGAAATTTATAATCGGACTAAAGCGATCGCCGATTACAAAATCCTCGAAGCCAAGGATGTCGATTTAGACAAATTAGGGACATTTAAACTAGGGGAGATGACAGTTGAAGTCATTGATTCAGTCGCCGACTACGCTGAATTAATGCAGTCTCTATTTGATTTTGATAGCATCCGTCAGTTAATTACTGCGGGTAATTTTCGCCTTTGTGTTGACTCAATGCACGCCGTAACTGGCCCTTATGCCAAGACAATTTTAGAGGAACATTTGGGAGCACCTGCGGGTACTGTCATTAATGGCATACCCCTAGAAGATTTTGGCGGCGGACATCCCGATCCTAACTTAGTTTATGCTCACGAACTCGTTGAGATTTTGTATGGGGAAAACGCGCCAGATTTCGGTGCAGCTTCCGATGGCGATGGCGATCGCAACATGATTCTGGGACGCAAATTTTTTGTAACTCCCAGTGATAGTTTAGCTATTCTAGCTGCTAATGCTAAATTAGTTCCCGGTTACAGTGCTGGTTTAACAGGAATTGCGCGATCTATGCCTACTTCAGCAGCAGCCGATCGCGTTGCTGCTAAACTCGGAATTGACTGCTACGAAACTCCTACAGGTTGGAAATTCTTTGGCAATCTTTTAGATGCTGATAAAGCCACTTTGTGCGGCGAAGAAAGTTTTGGTACAGGTTCCAATCACGTCCGCGAAAAAGATGGGCTGTGGGCGGTATTATTCTGGTTGAATATTATCGCAGTCCAGAAGAAATCAGTCGAGCAAATCGTGCGGGAACACTGGAAAACTTACGGTCGTAATTACTACTCTCGCCATGACTATGAAGGAGTAGATAGCGACAAAGCTAATACTTTGATTGCTAATGTTCGCGCTGCATTTTCTAGCTTGAAAGGTAAGCAATTCGGTCAATATCAGGTAGAATATGCTGATGATTTTAGCTATACCGATCCGATTGATGGTAGTATTAGCGAAAAGCAAGGAATTCGGATCGGATTTACCGATGGTTCGCGCATTATTTTCCGTCTTTCTGGTACGGGAACCCAAGGCGCAACCTTAAGGATTTATCTCGAAAGTTACGAGCCAAATTCAGCAAAACATGATATTGATACGCAAGAAGCATTAGGAAGTTTGATTGCAATTGCTGATGAAATTGCCAAAATTCGTACTCTCACAGGACGGGAACAACCAACAGTAATTACCTAAATTATGGCATGGTAATTTTGACCTAAATGACTTTGACCCGGCGGTTGAAACCGCAGCTACACAGGCAAAACCCGCCTACGCGGGTTAGTTAGAATTAATTTTACACTCCGCGCAGCCGGATGAAAGTTTGTGTAGACGCGGTTTTAAGCGCCAAGATAATTATTTTAGGAGGAATTTATGAGTTTAAAACTGTATTTTTTACGCCACGGAGAAACAATTTACAGTCGCACAGGTGGTTATTGCGGGGATCTCGATCCTGATTTAACTCCTGAAGGTACTAAGATGGCGGAAGCTTTTGGCGCTGCGTACTCTTCTTTACCTTGGACAGCAGTTTATGTAAGTCCGATGAAACGAACAATTGCAACAGCAAAACCATTGTGCGATGCAGTAGGAATTGAGATGCAATTGCGGGATGGACTCAAAGAAATCCGCTATGGTGAATGGGAAGGAAAAACCCTAGAATTTGTCAAAGAAAACTATCTTGATGATTATATTAGTTGGATGACTGAACCCGCGTGGAATGCACCGAATGGGGGTGAAACTGCTGTGCAAATTGCCAGTAGAGCATCTCTAGTTATCGCAGAAATTGAAGCAAAACATCGGGAGGGCAATGTGTTAGTTGTTTCCCACAAGGCAACTATTAGAATTATACTTTGTAGTTTGTTAGGAATTGATTTAGGCCGTTATCGCGATCGCATTAATGCCTTAGCTGGTTCTGTTAGCATGGTGAAGTTTGACATTCACGGCCCGCTGTTGGAGGTGTTAGGCGATCGCTCTTATATGGATGAGAGTCTGCGTTCTTTACCAGGGAGTTAGTTGTTATTTGTTATTTGTTAGTTGTTAGTTGTTAGTGGTTAGTTGTTAGCAATTAAAAGTAGGGTGGGCGCTCGCATCAACCATCTCTAGCTATGAATTACAGACTTTTTGCGGCGAGCGCCCACCTTACAAATTAACAATTAACAATTAACAATTAGCAATTAGCCATTAGCAATTAGCAACAACTAGCAATTAGCCATTTTGTGCCTCTGCTACCCCTTTAAGGCGGCGTAATTGTGCTTGCATATCCCTCTGTGTCCAAGGGGCGGCAAAGCGGTTAAAGCCGAAGCGAATTAGGGGATTTGGGATCTCGAATTCAAAGCGGTTGAGCAGACGAGTAACTTTACCTTGGGGTTGACATTCCCAGCGATCGCGCCCCTGAAAAAATCCCTCAAACCCCCACACAATTAGACCTGGTTCTCGCTCCAAAACTATACTGTCTAAAGTGGGTTGCAAAATAGGAATTTGTATGATAAAGCGACTGCGGCTTCCTACATTTGTGTGCCAATTACCTACGGGTTCGCAGCGCAGAACTGGATTTAGCCATTTGTGCATTAAAACGTTATCAGTGATACATCGCTCCACCACTGTTACACTGGCGCTAATTTCTATTGATTGCTCAAAAACTTGACGATGTGACATATAACCTGCAAGCTAGATGCTATTAGTTGCAGTTTCGCATTTTTACTGGTCAAATCTGACGTTAACCTAATAAAAATATGAATGGAACTTGGCAAGAGATAACTCAGGGTACAAATATCCTCAAGCCTGTCCTATCGGGGCTAATTTTGGGGCAGCAAATGCCTGTTTTACCCAATCCTTTGAGGGTACTTCCCCCGGAATTTAACCCGATTATCGATCTGGCTTTGGCGATCGGGATTTTGGTGATTGGCTATGTAATAGCCCTAGTTGCAGAGTTTCTCACGAAAAAGCTGCTAGATAGCACTAATCTCGATAATCGCCTAGCTGGTTGGATTGGAGGGCAACAAGGGGGTACGGAGATGCCCCCAGTAGATAAGTGGATCGCCAGTACAGTATTCTGGCTGGTGATGATTTTTGCGTTGGTGGGCTTTTTAGATAAACTCCAGCTTACGGCGGCTTCTCAACCGCTGACTAGCTTGCTGAATCAGATTACTGTGTTTTTACCAAAGGTGTTGGGCGCTGCTGGGCTTTTGGCAGTTGCTTGGCTGCTGGCTACGATCTCGAAGCTGGTGGTGACGCGGGGGTTGCGGCTCTTTCGCTTGGATGAGCGCTTGAATCAACAGGTGGCGGGAACTCCAGCACAAAACCAGTTGGCTTTGAGCGAGACTTTGGGAAATGCTCTGTACTGGTTCATTTTTCTGCTGTTTTTGCCCTCAGTATTGAGCACTCTGGAGTTGGAGGGGACGCTGCAACCAGTGCAGCGATTGCTTGACGATATTCTGTCAATTTTGCCGAATGTGTTGGCGGCGCTGTTTATTGGGGCGACTGGCTGGCTGATCGCTCAGATTGTACGCCGAATTGTAACTAATTTGTTGGCGGCGACTGGGACTGATTTGTTGGGGGCGAGAGTTGGACTGACTCAATCGGTGGGAGGACAGACGCTTTCGTGGATTGTGGGGACGATTGTTTATGTCCTGATTTTAATTCCGACTGCGATCGCGGCCTTAAATGCGCTGAGAGTTGATGCGATTTCGGCTCCTGCGGTGTCGATGTTGACTCAGATTCTGAATGCGATTCCGCAGATTTTTACCGCTGGGGTAATTTTAGCGATCGCCTATTTCATCGGTCGTTTTGTTGCCGATTTGGTGGCTAATATTCTCACGGGAATTGGCTTCAACAATATTTTCTACTGGCTAGGTTTGCAATCGCGGCCTAATTTGACAGTCACACCGCCAACTGTGACTCCCTTAGATCCATACGCAACAGTAATCCAGCCGGAACCTGCGACGGCTATACCTTCGCGCACGCCTTCAGAAATTGCGGGTATTGTGGCGCTGGTGGGGATTATGCTGTTTGCGACGGTGACGGCTACGGATGTCCTCAACCTTGACGCTCTGACTTCGATTGTCAATCAGATTATCGTCATTTCTGGCAGAGTGTTGATTGGGCTTATAGTGTTTGCGATCGGTTTGTATTTGGCTAATTTGGCTTACAACTTGATTGCCAGTTCTGGCACTCGCCAAGCTCGACTTTTAGCTCAAACTGCTCGGATCAGCATTATTGCGCTAGTTTCAGCGATGGCGTTGCAACAGATGGGAATTGCTAGCAATATTGTGAATTTGGCTTTTGGGCTGTTGTTGGGTGCGATCGCAGTGGCGATCGCTCTGGCTTTTGGTTTAGGGAGCCGCGATATTGCTGCCGAACAGGTTCGGGAATGGCTAGCGGAGTTTAAAGAACAGAAACCGCCGCGATCGTAGTTAAAAATAATGGCGTTTGTTGTTGACAAGCGCCATTTTTTGGGTATTGGGAGGAAGGCGCGATCGCTATACTAATTAACATTCTCCCCAGAACTTGGCAAATTAATAATTTTCGCCGGCACTCCCACCGCCGTCGCTCCTGCCGGCACATCGCAAATAACTACAGCATTAGCACCAATTTTAGCATGATCGCCAATAGTCACAGCCCGAATAATTTTCGCTCCCGCACCGATATCAACATGGCCGCAAATTTTCACCCCTTCCACAATTGTCACCTGTTGTAAAATCAAGCAATTTGGGCCGATAAATGCCCCTGGATGAATCACGATCCCGTTGGGATGAAGGATAATTAATCCCCCTCCTAACTGGCAGTTTAAAGGAATATCTGCTCCAGTTACTACACTCCAAAATCTGTGCCAAAGCACATTCCAACGAGATAAAAAACCTCCAACAATTCCACCACGAACCTGCCACTTTTGATAATTGCGGATACATTTGAGTAATTGACGATTAGGTTCCCACCAACGGTCGCATTTTTCACGACTCCAATCGGGATCGGTAGCAGAAATAGTCTGAATATTAACTGATTCAACCATTGTTAGTTGTTAATTGTTAGTTGTTAATTGTTAGTTGTTAATTGTTAGTTGTTTACTGGTTGTCATTGCGTTGGCGTAGCCTGCGCGTAGCGCTTGACTAGGCGCAAGCAATCCCAAAACCTTCCCACAAAGTTACAATTCATAAGTTCTACCTTTAGTAACCTCAAGGCGAGCTCAATCTATTGCGAGCGTAGCGAAGCAATGACAACTGATACCAAATCCGGGTTTCCCACCCCGTTTATTCTCTTAGTCCGCGCAGGCGGACTTCGTTTGTATAGAAGCGGTTTTAACCGCCGATTCATAAAGGGGATAACTAACCCGGATTTGGTATAACAACTAACAACTGTACGGGCGAATGGCCATTCGCCCCTACCAACTAACAACTAACATTTGTGATAACTCTTCAGCAAGACGAACAGGTAAGGGAATCTTCAACTCTTCCAGCATACTTTTAATTCGCCACCGCCAATCATGGCGAGTCAAATTCTCGATATAATTTCGTTTGTGGATAGAATGAAGGCGCGGCTCATCCTGTAAAAGTTCTTCAATCAATTTTACACTCGCTTCCGGGTCATCTGGCAACTCAATAGTTGCATCTTCCCAATTTAACAACTCCTCAGCAGCAGGAGTAATCGGTCTTTTCCCAATAATTCCACATCCAGCAGCGCCACCTTCAAACCACCTCAGAGTCACAAAAGAATGAGGAAACTCGCGCATACCGGGATACAGGGTATCAAACGCCAAACATAATTTAGTTCTTCTTAAAATCTTAAATAATAACATCCTATCTTCCCGATCTCTACGCTCTTCATAGGGCATTTTAGGATAAACTTCTCCAGCTCTAGGTGTAGAACGGTAATAGATTCTACCCGAACCAGGCTGATTAAATTTATTATTAAAAGCAGTATGATATTGTTTGGGAATTCTGCCATAACTAATCAAATCAATCGGGCGGTTAACGTTACAAGAGCCATGAGTGAGAGCATCGACTCCAAAAGGTAAAGAAGATACTGGAATGCCGAAAGATTGTTTCAACCCCTCTATTAATTCCGGCATTGGTACAAATAAACGATCTAATTGACTTGTGTATTTTGGGTAAATATGAAAGCCCCAAGCATCGAAGATATAGGCAGCAACTACATCAAACTTATCTCTCCAATTAGAGATACTTGAGAGGGTAGCTAAATTAGCTCCGCACAAAGCAACTATTAGTAAAACATTCGGCTTCTTTATAGATTCGAGGGCTTCATCTGCTAGCTTATAGGAACCTGTGGTGCGGCGCACAACTTTATTGAGAAACTTAGATGTAATTTTCGGCTGTTGGTTTGCCCATTGTGCCCCTTGACTTTGAGTAGGAATTAGTAATTTTGCTCCACAACTTTCTACTAATATGTCTTCTAATTCAAACAAAGGATCGTAGCTAACACTAGAATATAAAGCGCGATCTGAGAGTAGATAAATATTCATAAGTATGTTAATTAATTTGACTTTCAGGATTGGTAGAATTCGTGGATTTGATAATTTTAGCAGGGATGCCGACTGCTGTTTTTCCAGAGGGAATATCTGATAAAACTACAGCGTTAGCGCCGATGTTAACATCATCGCCTAAAGTGACATCACCGAGAATTTTTGCACCCGCACCGATATTAACACGAGCGCCTAATTTAGGCGCATCTAAAGGACGATCTAAATAACGATTTCCCAGAGTTACGTCTTGGCGAATCACGCATTCATCACCAATAGAACAGTAACCGTGAATCACAATAGCACCTTGATGTTCTACAACTACGCGGCGGCCGAGTTTAACAGTATAGGGTAAATCAATACCGTAAGTATTGCGAATTTTGCGGTACATTGCTCGGTAAAGAATGCTCAAGGGAGCGCGAAGTAATTTAGGTTCAATACTCATTCTCCACACGCCGAAACGTTGAACTGCTACGGCTCGAAATCCTGGCTTAGTCCAATCGCAACCGTGAGCGATCCAGTCTTCTTTAATCTGTTCCCAAAGTCCCAAACTTGGGCTTTCTAGCTCGTTCACATTTGAGCTTAATTCCGGTTGGATTACCATAATTTTAATCTGTTCCTTTGAAGAATACGCTACCTTGCACGAAATCGCCTAGTAATTGCGGCGGATCTGTATTTGGTTTGCGCTGAATTAGGCGGCGCAATTGGAATACTAGAAAGCCAGAAAACCAGGAAATATCAGCGATCGCAGCGTATAGCCACCCGTAATTTTTGACAAAGTACCGTCGCCGAGAATCAAACCAATATTGAGGCCGACGCTTAGGAATAATTTTAGTATCTGTAACGCCTGAACTTTGCCCTACTAGGTGTACAACTCGACTTTCTGGTACATACCAGCAACTCCAACCAGACCTTTTAGCTTGTAGGCAAAAGTCCATTTCTTCATAATACATGAAATAGCCTTCATCCAGCAATCCAATGGTTTCAAATACTTCGCGGCGGACGATCATGCTTGCCCCAGCAACCCAATCAGTTTGACAGGTTTCTTGAGAAACGGGAGGGGACGCGCACCAAGAAGCTAATAATTTTGAAACCACACCTAAACGCAAACCATAATCAATTTCACTAGCAATAGTATGAAACCGAAAAGCTGACTTTTGTGGTGTGCCGTCTGGGTCTTCTAAACGACTGCCAGCAATGCCAACTTCGGGGTGAGATTCCATGAAATCAAGGAGAAATTTTAAGGCCCCTGGGCGCACAATTGTATCGGGGTTTAGGAGTAGAAAATAGGGAGGAGGAGCGGGCGAATGCAGGGTCGGATGAATCAGGGCATTATTGCCGAAAGCGTAGCCACCATTTCGTTCTAGCGGTACAAAAGATGCCCATTCACTCCAACCTTGAGTTTCAATTGCCTGGGCAATTATTTCTGCGGAACTATCGCCGGAGTTATTATCACCAATTACTACATGGGTTTGAGGTAAAGCAGAAATTTCGTCAACTAGCGAGTGCAAGCAGTCGATTGTTAAGGTAGGGGTTCGGTAGTTAAGAATAACAACTAGCAATTTAGTTGATTTTTCGGAATGATTTTGAGCGAACATAGATTAATCTTTGTGATTATTTCTTACTATTTTACTAGCCGCCACAGAGTGGGATTGTAAGCATTTCTGATCGAGTAACCTGTATCTACAGGCTGTAAACTATACTTTTTATCTAATTCGTCGCGTAGAGTTTGGGAAGAGTCGTAAATAAACACATCATTGAAACCATCGGCAATTTGAGGAATTTGGGGTTCAGCTACTAATTGAAACCGTACTTTGGGTTCTAGATAGTGACTAAGAGCCAAGGTTTTGACAAAATAAGCGTCACTAATTACAAGAGGTTCCTTAGCTTTGTTGATGACTTGAGCTAAATGATAATTAACATTACCTTCTGCTTTGCTCCACCAAAGTTCGGATTGGGAAAATACAGCACAAGAAAATATACCAATTGATATTAGCATAATCAAAGCAAACTGCCATATTTTTTGCAATTGGGGTGTGACTGAATCACTAAGTTTATGAGCGAAGAGGTAAGCAACTCCTAGCTGCATGGCTAAGTAAGATGGAAGTAGATATCGGGCTATAGTTGACTGAGCACCTCCGAGAATTAAATCTGGTACGATCAGAGCTAGCGCTGGTACTGCCATCGAAATAAAGATGAACAACCAAACTTGCTTGGGGCTATGGCGGTATAAGAAATAAATTGAATAGCAAACCAGGATAAAAATAATTAATACAACGGCGGTGTACGGAATAAAGTATATTGATGGGCTATCCTCGTTGAGGCTAAAGTCAGCAAAAAATAAACTAATGCCCCGAATCCAACTTTTAATTAAAGTAAAAATAGAGGTTGAAGTTGTTCCCCATCTCCCCTCGTTAGTTTTTTGAACATTAATAAGAGCGAAGATAATCCAAGGGATAAAAGCTATAACTCCTACTAGGGAGGCAATTAGGTAGCGAATTAAGGTTTTACTTAAACGAAATCCTTCTATTGCCAATATATAAATCCCGTGAGCAATGATAACTAAGGCAGAGAAGAGAAATGAGTAGATGCCGAAAATTATGGTGGCTGCATAAAGTACCCAACTATTAATATTTTGCAGGCGGATCGCTCGCAGTAGGGTAATATTAGAAAGTAAGATGGCTATTGTCCATAAACTGTAAGGTCGCGCTTCTTGAGCGTACACTAAATGAAATGGGGAGACGGCTAAAAGTGCGATCGCAATCCATCCTGTCAAAGGCGATTTGAAGAGTTCAATACACAGCCAATAAATGCAGGGGAAAGCTAGCAGGCTAGCGGCGGCTGAGAAACTCCGAGTCGCCGCGATGGAATTGCCAAATAGCTGCACCCAAAACCTGGTAAATACAAAATATAAAGGTGTAAGCTGAGGTTCTTTTACCGCTAGTCCTTTCATGGTGTCTGTGGCGGTTTTTTCGGGGCTAGGATACTGATATTTATGGAAGGTTTGAATATCTATTACGCGGCCGTCTAAAATTTGCTCGGTTACTTGGTTATCGCTATAGCCAGAAATTTGTAAGGATGTAGAAGTTTCATCAAACCAGTAGGCTTTGCTGTCGAGATTGGCAAATCTAAAAAATATCCCCAAAATTAAGATGGTGATGAGGATAAATCTTAGCCAAGTTGGAGGTAGCCACTCACTGGGAGTTAACTTGCTTTCCATTATGGGTATTTGTTAAGGTAGAGCTGCACTCTGAACTAAAAGGGGCAATTCGGTAATTAGGATTGAATTATCGCACGTTTTTGTAAAAATTGCCAGAGATTTTACTAAGTTTTATTAAAAGTTTATAGGATAAGAATTGCTGCGATCGCTTTGGCTGGGTTGTAGATGTGTGACAGTCTGTTGGTTGTTAGTTGTTAGTTGTTAGTTGTTGATTGTTAGCGATCGATTAAGCTAAACTGTTAAATCTTGAAACTGGATTAAGCGATTTAAAAGCTGAACAGCTTACTAAAAAAGTAATCTTCTATGGCTGTTTGAGAAGTATTATCAAGTTTTGCCATCACTCGATTTAGGCTAAATCTTCTTTTACCTTGTCCAAATTTGCCCTCAATTGCATTCCTAATTCTCTCATCTTCCCATGCTTGTTTCTTGGTTCCCTTGCTCACATTTGCTGGTGGCCTTCCTAACGGCGGTTCACTCATTCTAATTCCTCTTTCTTTACAACATGCTCGGTTTTCCCTGGTTCGATAAATGCGATCTGCATGGACTGATTCTGGGTAGTATCCTGTGTAATAGTTTACCTGGTGGAGATTGATATCCATTTCCCTATTTGTATACCCTAGATAAAACTCAAGTTTTAATACCGCGATCGCGATAAAATTGTATTAGTAGTTATGATTTAACCTAGCGTTCTCATCTTAAAGGTATATTCCCGAAGCATTTTCAGAAAAAGCTTTCAGCTATTTTGCGAAACAAATCTTTTGCATTTTGACTAGCACCACCAGGAATCAGCAAGTTATAAATATTATAGTGCAATAAATTAACGCACAGATTAACGAGATTCATATCGTTTCTGCTTGCATTGGCACAAAATATTTTGAGGATATCAGTACGAGAATGGCGATCGCGCACATAATTCTACAACCTGAATCGCTGAGGAGTAACTATGGCAACAGTTAGCGTCACAACCACCAACAACACGGTAGATGGAACTACTACCAGCATCGCGAACCTAATTGCCAGTCCCGGCGCTGACGGCAAAATCAGCTTGCCAGAGGCAATTGTGGCCGCCAATAACACTGCTGGTGCAGATGCGATCGATCTTACTGGAGTCAGCGGTACGATCGCCCTTGCTAGTACGCTAGACATTACCGATTCAGTCAGTATTAACGGCCCAGGGGCAACTAATTTAACCGTTAGCGGCAACAATGCCGTGCGGGTGTTCGATATTTCCGGTGCGGGGACGACAGTAAATATTGACAGTATGACTATTGCCAATGGTAGTAGCGTATTCGATGGCGGCGGCATTTTTGTAGCAACAGGCAGCACCCTGAATTTGAGTAATAGCACTGTCAGCGGCAATTCGGCTACTGGTGGTAGTACAAGGGGCGGTGGGATTTATAATCGAGGTGCGATCGCTCTGACTAACAGCACTGTCAGTGGCAATTCGGCTGAATACAGTGGTGGTGGGATCTCCAACCGCAGTGGCAGCACTGTCACCCTGACCAACAGCACTGTCAGCGGCAATTCGGCTGATGGTGGTGGCGGGATCTTGAACTTCAGCAGCAGAGTCACCTTGACCAACAGCACTGTCAGCGGCAATTCGGCTAAATACAACGGCGGCGGGATCTTCAATGTCAACAGCACTGTTACCCTGAGCAACAGCACTGTCAGCGGTAATTCGGCTAAATACAACGGCGGCGGGATTTGGAACGCCTTTTACAGCAGAGTGACCCTGAGCAACAGCACCGTCAGCGGCAATTCGGCTGGTAGCGGCGGCGGGATCTACAACTACCAAAGCACAGCCACCCTGAGCAACAGCACCGTCAGCGGCAATTCGGCTGATGGTGGTGGCGGGATCTTCAACCTCGACAGCACTGTTACCCTGAGTAATAGCACCATCAGCGGCAATTCCGCTAAATACGGCGGTGGCGCGATCTTCAACCTTGACACAGTGACTCTGAGTAATAGCACTATCAGCGGCAATTCCACTAACAGCGACGGCGGCGGGATCTTTAACCAAGGCGGCACAGCCACCCTGAGCAACAGCACCGTCAGCGGCAATTCCACTAACAGCGACGGCGGTGGGATCTACAATTGGAACGGCATAACCACCCTGACCAACAGTACGATCGCCAACAACACGGCTGACAGCAATAATGACGGCACTGGCGATAGTGGAGGAATCTTTAGTAGAGCTGGTGGCATTGTCAACGTCAAAAATACGATCGTGGCGGGTAACTTCGATACTCCTAGCAACGCTGGTTCAGGAACTATTAACCCAGATGTCTCAGGCACTTTCACCGACAACGGTAATAATCTAATTGGCATTAACCAAGGTAGCAGCAGCTTTGTCAATGGCACAAATGGCAATATCGTCGGCACTATCGGTACACCTATCAATCCCCAATTAGCATCCCTCGCCAACAACGGCGGACTTACTCAAACTCACGCCTTGCTTGCTACGAGTCTTGCCATTGATGCAGGCAATAATACTGGTGTAACTACTAGCGACCAACGTGGTTTACCCTTTACTAGAACCGTCAACAGTACAGTAGATATTGGAGCATTCGAGTATCGAAGTACCCCTCCCAATCTCGATTTAAGTGTTCTTAAAACCTCCCCCGCCACTGCAAACGCCGGCGACCCGATTACTTACACAATTACAGTTACAAATAACAGTACAACTGACACAATAGCTCACCTCAATCTCAGCGACACATTACCAACACAAATAATTAATTCCAGTTTTACAGTTTCGGCAGGTAATTACACCAATACAAATGGAGTTTGGGAAAACGTTAATCTAGCACCATTACAATCCGCAACATTGACAGTTAATGGAACAATTAATTCGGCAACACCAGTGGGAAATATTGTCACGAATACAGCAACAGTAAAACCTAATCCTATTCTTAGCGGATTAACAGCTTTAGGTATTACTGACTCAGTGACAACTAATGATTCTTCAACAGCCAACACGCTGATACAAGGTATTGTCAATTTATCAGTTAGTAGTAATGCAGGTACGGAAGCAGGTACAACTATAATTACCGTTACCGCCACCGCTTCTAGTGCCGTTTCTAGCAATGAAACTGTTGATTTAGGTGTTTCTGGAACTAATATTACTGCTGGAGATTACAACCTGGGTAATACTACTATTACTATTCCTAGCGGACAAACTACAGGTACTACCACCTTTACTGTTGTTGATGATGCTGTAGCAGAAGGTACAGAAACCGCGACATTAACTATTAGTAATCCGTCTGCAAATATTGCACTAGGCAGCACAACTACTCAAAATATTGCTATTACTGATAACGATACTGCCAATATTAACATCACTCAATCCAGTGGTAGCACAGATATTTCAGAAGGCGGTGCAACTGATAGTTATACAGTAGTATTAACCAGTCAACCCACATCCGATGTCACAATTAACATCAATCCTGACAGTCAAAGTACCAGTAGCGCAACTAGCTTAACATTCACTTCAGCTAATTGGAATGTACCACAGACAGTCACAGTCACAGCCGTAGATGATAACCTAGTTGAAGGCAATCATACTAGCACAATTAGTTACACAGCAACTAGCACTGATACTAATTATAATGCAATCGCCATTACCCCAGTAACA
>NZ_CACA01000322.1:0-21244 GCF_000180455.1 Kamptonema sp. PCC 6506 | reverse complement strand
GGGGAAAAAGGGGAAAAAGGGGAAAAAGGGGAAAAAGGGGAAAAAGGGGAAAAAGGAATAGTTTACTGCATTTTCCTTCTTCCTTCTTCCTTTAGCAAAGATTTAGCGAACTGAAGAAAAAATTAAGCGGATTGTGGTAAAGTTTTGTGTCGAACCCTGTAGACTCTGAGTTCCTAAAACCCTTGATTCTAGTTCCTTCTTCCCTGAACATCGGAGCATCGTAGCCCCTCTTCCTCTCTTTCCTGAGCATCGGAGCATAGGAGCATCCTAGTCCCTCTTTTTCTCTTCCCCTAGTCCCTAGCCCCTAGCCTAAGCGCCCCTCTCTTCCCCTAGCCCCTAGCCCCTAGTCCCTAGCCCCTAGTTATAATGTTCGTGCCAATTTTGCCCCTGGCGCAAGCCATCCCCGTACCGCCTGCCCAACAAGTCATCCTCCCTCCAGAAGTTCCAACGGAGGCAGATGAACTTCTGAACCCGCCGCCGCCGCGCATTCCGCCCAAACCGGTGATGCAAACTCAAGAAGTCCGGCCTTTACCTGGACAACTAGATAGCATTCCTGTCTTCAATAGCAACAGTCCAGAAATGGTGCAGACAGAAGGTATTTTGCTTTCTACCTTCCCCTCGCAAGGAAAGCAAACACCGTCTGCACACTTAAATTTTCCCTTCAAAGGCCGTTTTGACATATTTAGCCACCACATTGTGAAGGCTAAAACTACTCAACAAACTCGTACTCTCTATCAGGGCATCATTGCCTATAATCCCAATTCTCAACCTGTCAATCTGGATGTATTGCAAGCAGTCAGCTACCTGACTCGGCCGGATGCACTATTTGTGAGTTTACCTTCTTATCTTGAAAACCCTTTGGGTACGGTCTTTGCTGGGCCTGGGAGTCGGGTGACAAATGATGTGCTCCGAGGGCGCAGACAAGATAGTTTTCCGGCGGCGATGGAGATTCCTGGGGGTAGAAGTCAGATGTTAATCAATTTGCCGATACCAGTTGGTAATGTAACGCCGTCATCGAATGGCCGCACTACTCTGATGCGCCTTTCGAGTAGTAACTCACTATATATTGCTACTTTAGCGATGTTTGCTCCTTTGGATGCCAAGGGTAAGGAGCAATTTCCGACTTTGGAACAGTGGGAGAAGCTGTTAAAGACTGGTCGTTTAGCGGGGCCGAGAGATTTGGCTCCTACTTTACCTGGTTTGGCTAGTCCGCGAGTGATTTACGGCCGTGTGGCGGGAGTTGCTGAAGGTTCGCAGTGGTTGGCGCGTGTTACGGATAATCCGAAGGTGGATTATTTGAGCGTACCTCAACGGGGAAAGGCGTTTTCTTATGCTTTGAGCACTACTTACACGGGGACTTTCGGGACTGGTCAAATTCAAAGTGCGAAGATGCTGGCTCGTTATCCCGATACTGCTTACTATGCTCACGGTAATTATGGTGTGCAGTATAGTTTGACTTTTCCTTTATACAACCCAGAGAAGCAAGCTAAAACTATTAGTATTGAGATGCAAACGCCGGTGAAGGCGAATAAGCAGGCTGAGGGTCTGATGTTTTACGATCCTCCTGATAATCGGGTATTTTTTCGGGGTACGATTCGAGTTCTTTATAATGACGATCGCGGGGCGACGCAAAACCGCTATATTCACATCATACAGCGGCGAGGTCAGCAGGGGGAACCTTTGGTGACGATGAATATGAAGTCTGGGGAACGCCGCACTGTTCAGGTTGAGTTTCTTTATCCGCCTGATGCTACTCCGCCGCAGGTTTTGACGTTGCGATCGAGTGGTTAATATTATAGCTAGCCCCTAGCCCCTAGCCCCTAACCGCCCTGGCGGTTGCTATAAGTGGATTTGTCAGCCTCATCCCCTTAGTATCTTGGTCGATTATTTCTGAGCATGAAAATTTTAGTTGTAGAAGACGACGAACTGACCGCTCAAGCATTGGTAGCGACCCTTGCTAGCCAAAACTACACAGTCGAAACAGCTTCCGATGGACAAGAGGGGTGGGAATTAACAGAAGCCTTTGCCTATGACCTGATTCTGCTGGATGTCACACTACCCAAACTAGATGGGATTACGCTGTGTCAAAGGTTGCGATCGCAAGGCCATCAAATGCCAATTCTCCTGCTCACAGCTCGAAATACCAGCCATGACAAGGCTCTGGGCTTGGATGCAGGGGCGGATGATTATGTCGTCAAGCCTTTTGAACCGGAAGAATTAGCTGCTCGGATTCGCGCATTACTGCGCCGGAATCAGCTCACCAGTCAATCTGTACTGGAGTGGGGCGACTTGGTGTTCGATCCCATAAGCTGTGAAGTTACATATAAAACCAAACCTTTATCCCTGACTGCCAAAGAATATGCCCTGCTAGAGCTGTTTTTGCGAAATAGCCGCCGCGTATTTAGCTGTGGAGCAATCTTAGAAAACCTGTGGTCGTTTGAAGAGGTTCCCAGCGACGAAGCCGTTAGAACCCACATCAAAGGACTGCGGCAAAAGTTAAAAGCGGCTGGTGCGCCAACAGATATGATCGAAACCGTCTACGGGATCGGCTATCGCCTCAAGCCGAAGGAAAGGAGAGAGGGGAAGGGGAGACGCAAAGATGAGGAAACGGGAGAGAGAGATATTCAGAGTTCAGATTCTAGTGTTAGCGAAGGGACTCAAAACCAAACGCTGGCGATGGTCAGCAAAGTTTGGTCTCAATTCCAGCAACGGGTAAGCGAACAAGTTGGAGTCCTAGAACGAGCCGTTAACGCCTTGTGGCATCAGGAATTGGATCGGGAGTTACAACAACTGGCAAAACAGGAAGCTCATACGCTGGCGGGATCGTTGGGGACGTTTGGTTTATCGGCGGGTTCGGAATTGGCCCGACGGATCGAACGCACCTTAAAAGTTGAACAGCCTTTGAGCCAGGATCGAGTGAGACAATTACGCGAATGGGTGAGACTGCTGCGGGAGGAAATTGAGCGATCGCATAGTATTTCCGAATTATCGGTTACACCAACAGAGCCAGATCCTACTCCCTCTGCTACAGAGGCTACAACCGCAGATGAGCGTCCTTTACTGTTAATTGTCGATCGCGATCGCTCCCTAGCTAAAAAACTAATTGCTGAAGCTACAACCTGGGGATTCGATCTCGAAGTTGCTACCAACCTGACTATAGCCAGAAATAAAATCGGCTTAAAATCACCAGACTTAGTGCTTTTAGAGCCTGCGATTTTTCCTACAGCCGCAGAAAGTCTGACCTTATTAGCTGAATTAAAAAAACACGCTCCCCCTATTCCCGCCATCATCTTTACTGAACGCGATGATTTAACTACACGCTTAGAGGTTGCTCGTCTGGGGGAACACACATTCTTGCCAAAATCGGTTCCCCCCTCACAGATATTGGATGCAATTAACCAAGTATTGCATCAAGTAGATCGGGAAAAAGCGAGGGTAATGGTAGTCGATGACGATCCAAAAATGCTGGCAATTGTGCGATCGCTGCTCGAACCCTGGGGACTCAAAATCATCGCCCTTGCCGATCCCAGACAATTTTGGGAATTGTTAGAAACAACTTCACCCGATTTGCTGATTCTAGATATCGAAATGCCACAGATTAGTGGAACTGAACTCTGTCAAATTGTCCGAAACGACTCATCTTGGAGCAGCTTACCGATTCTATTTCTCACAGCTCACAGCGATGCTGAGAGCATCAACCAGGTCTTTTCAGTGGGTGCAGATGATTTTGTCAGTAAACCAATTGTCGGGCCAGAACTTGTCACCCGCATCATTAATCGACTAGAACGAATCCGAGCTGTCAAACGCGAGATGGGCGATCGCCAACAGGCAAAAGCAGGATTGACTAGGAGCGAACTGCGGCTCCAACTAGCCTTAGAAGCAGGTCAAATGGGGATTTGGGACTGGAACTTACTGACCAATCAAATTATCTGGTCTGAAGAACACGAAAGATTGTTTGGTCTGGCTCCTGGAACCTTTGATGGTACGGATAAAATGTTCTATTCTTACCTTCACCCAGAAGACTGTGAAAGT
This sequence comes from Kamptonema sp. PCC 6506, assembly GCF_000180455.1. NCBI lineage: Bacteria > Bacillati > Cyanobacteriota > Cyanophyceae > Oscillatoriales > Microcoleaceae > Kamptonema > Kamptonema sp. PCC 6506. The sequence goes on along the minus strand of NZ_CACA01000322.1, from coordinate 17,212 downwards.
TTAATTGCCCAGTTAAATCTTGCCCGCCAACAACAAACAGACTATAGCCAATATTATCGGATCGTTTGGTCTAATGGTAGCATTCATTGGATTGAAAGTAAAGGAAAATTTTTTTATAACGAAACGGGTGAACCTGTCAGAATTCTAGGAACTGTTAGAGATATTACTGCTTGCAAACAAGCTGAGGAAGCGCTACAAAACGAAAAGAATAATCTAGAACGAAGAGTTACAGAGCGCACAACTGAGTTACAGGAAGTTAACAACTGTATGCAATCAGAACTGGAAGAACATAAACGCATCCAAGAAGCTCTCCAGATTTCCCAAGCGCGGTTTGCAGGCATTCTAGATATTGCAGAAGATGCCATTATCTCTCTCGATCGCCATCAGCGCATTACTCTATTTAACCAGGGAGCAGAGAAAATCTTTGGCTATTCAGCAGAGGAAGCGATCGGACAACCTCTAGATGTTTTGTTGCCATTACGCTTTGTTCAAGTCCATCAGCAATATGTAAATGACTTTGGGCAATCTCCTATTAGATCTCGGCGGATGGGAGAAAGGCGCGAAATTTCTGGTCGCCGCAAAGATGGTACTGAATTTCCAGCAGAAGCCTCTATTTCTAAATTGAATTTAGACAAAGAAGTAGCATTTACTGTATTTTTGCAGGATATCACTGACCGCAAGCAAATCGAGCGCATGAAAGATGAGTTTATCTCCATTGTTAGTCATGAACTCCGCACGCCCCTAACTTCGATTCATGGTTCGCTAGGAATGTTAGCAAGCGGTTTGCTCAAAGCGGACTCAGAGGAAGGTAAACGAATGTTATATATTGCCGTAGATAGCACCGATCGCCTAGTGCGTCTGATCAATGACATTCTAGATATCGAACGCATTGAGTCGGGCAGAGTGAAGATGGAAAAGCAATGCTGCAATGTTGAGGATCTGATTACAGAAGCAGTAAATGTAGTACAAGCTCTGGCTAATAAAGTTGAGGTAACTCTCTCGGTTTCCAGTCTCTCTATTTCGCTTTGGGCAGATCCAGATCGCATTGTCCAGACATTAATTAATTTGCTCAGCAACGCAATTAAATTTTCACATACTGGCAAGATAGTTTGGCTCACAGTTCAACAGCAAGATCGCCATCTATTGTTCATAGTTAAGGATGAAGGGCGTGGCATTCCTACTGAAAAACTTGAAAGTATTTTTGAGCGCTTCCAACAAGTAGATTCATCAGATTCTCGAAATCATGAAGGCACAGGTTTGGGTTTAGCTATTTGTCGCAGTATTGTGCAACAGCACGACGGTCATATTTGGGTGGAAAGCGTTCTAGGTGAGGGTAGTATATTCTATTTCATGATTCCGATTCGGGACTGCGAGCAGGAGAGGATAGGGTGATTGGCAGGCGATCGGTAAATCCACCTAATTAAACATAAGATTTTGAGATTTAAAAGATGATAGAATGATATTAACCCCTAGTGAAAGAAATTGTTGACAGGGGGGTAAATATGACAACAAAACGCATTCTCATAGTTGATAATGAGGAATACATTCAAGAAGTTGCTAAGGTTTGCCTGGAAACCGTAGCGGGTTGGGAAGTGCTGACCGCTAGTTCTGGTCAAGAGTGCTTGAGTAAAGCCGAAACTGAACAACCTGATGCCATTTTGCTAGATGTGATGATGCCCGATATGGATGGGCTTGCGACTTTTAAAAAGCTTCAGGAAAATTCAGCGACTAAAGGTATTCCAGTAATTCTATTGACGGCAAAGATCCAATCCTCTGACCGTCGCCGCTATACTCAAATGGGTCTAAGTGATGCGATCGCTAAACCCTTTAATCCCCTGCAACTTGCCGGTCAAGTCGCTGCTGCATTGGGCTGGAAATTAGATCAATAAATTTGCTCCTTTGACCAGTTTGACAAGCGTTCGACTGAGCTCTTCGACGGGTTCAGGGCACAGTTGTAGTCCCTGAACCCGTCGAAGGGTAAAGTCTTAGTCTCACCGTCCGCCTTCATTTGATTAATTTTCTATAGTAAAATGTAGATATTCTGCGATCGCTCTGGCAACATGACAATTACAGCTAACCTGATGGAAGCACTTAAGCAAGCTAAAGATTTTAGCACATCTCATAGCTCTGCCTTTTTAAGAGGGTTAGCGGGAGCCGCTTGCTAACTTAGAATAATCTGGAATAGGACTAATTGTACTTAGATATCCCAGCCTGAAAATTGTAGGCTTTATGCAAACAAACACTCTAAATTTTGAACAAGCCCTCGCCATCGTAAATCAAGCAGTTTTCACCAATGCTGGCAGATATCTAACTGATGTCGAAACTACTATATTTCACGGGGCGTGGCTGCATCAAACCTACGAAGAAATGGCAGCCAATACAGAATATACTGTCAATTATCTCCAGCGAACAGTCGGTCACAAATTCTGGAAATTACTTTCCGAAGCCTTGGGAGAAGAGGTAAGTAAAAGTAATTTTCGCACAGCACTAGAACGAAAATCTGTCACCTTAACGCCGACAAAATTACCATCTGACCTTTCACTAGAATTTCCAGAAGGGCCAGTTGAATTGGATTCAACTTTTTACCTAGAACGTCCGCCCATTGAATTAGATTGTTGTCAAGCAATTTTACAACCAGGAGCTTTAATCCGCATCAAAGCCTCCCGGCAAATGGGCAAAACTTCACTACTCAATCGAATTTTAAATAGTGCCATTCAAGCTGGATACAAAACAGTAAATTTAAACCTGTTGCTAGCAGATAGAGGAGTATTAAAAAGCCTGGATCAATTTCTCCGCTGGTTTTGCAAGTGCGCGAGCAGAGAGTTACAACTACCGAATAAATTAGCTGATTATTGGGATGAAGAACTGTTTACCAGCAATACTAACTGTACAAATTACTTCGAGGATTATCTACTTTCAGAAATAGATACACCAGTAGTATTAGGATTAGATGAAGTCGATCGCATTTTCCCTCATCCCGAAATTGCTCAAGATTTTTTTGGATTGCTGCGAGTATTGCACGAGTATGCAAAACTCAAGGATTCTATCTGGAAAAAACTGCGGCTAGTAATCGTACATTCCACAGATGTTTATATCCCTCTGAAGGTGAATCAATCCCCATTTAATGTTGGTTTGCCCATAGAATTACCCGAATTTACTCCCAAACAAGTACAAGATTTAGCGGAGCGTTACGGTCTAAATTGGGAGACTAATACAGGAGAAGCATATCTTGCAGATTTAATGGCAATGGTAGGAGGCCATCCTTATCTAGTACAATTGGCAATTTATCACCTCCGTCGTCAGAATTTGACCCTAGAACAATTGCTAGAAAATGCTCCTACAGATTTAGGAATTTACCGCGAACATTTGCAGGGACACTGGGGTACTATTCAAGAATATCCTCAACTGGCAACAGCTTTCAAACAGGTAGTTAATACTAACGGTAGCGTGCAGTTAGAATCAATGCTACAATTTAAATTGCTGAGTATTGGATTAGTCAAACAGCAGCAAAATGGGGTGATACCCAGTTGTCAGTTATATCGGCAGTATTTTCAAAATAAATTTCGCGATCGAGCTTAATAATTTAAGTAGGCAAATACAAATAAACTACTATGATTAAGACCTTCATCCGTAACGCCGCTTTGGGCGGTAATACCAAATCCGGGTTTACTACCCTTTTTATTGTCATTGCGAGCGAAGCGAAGCAATCGCCTAGTCTCTGCGATTGCTTCGCTTCGCTCGCAATGACGGATTATTACTAATAAAGGGGATTACTAAACCCCGATTTGGCATAAGATACCCCCCAAAGCGGCGTTACCTAAGTTGTCAACCAATATAAATTACTATGTTAATTGAAAAATCCTATCAAGTTGGGGGAAGTTTAGAAGATCGACACCCTACTTATGTAGTCAGGGAAGCAGATAATCGGCTTTATAATGGTTTGAAAAAAGGAGAATTTTGTTATGTATTGAATTCGCGCCAGATGGGGAAATCTAGTTTGTGGGTGCGAACTTTCCAAAGGTTAAATGCAGAAGGAATTATCTGCGCTGCTATCGATCTTACAGAAATTGGCAGTCTAGATGTAACGCCAGAAAAATGGTATTTAGGTATTGTCAGAAGATTAGTTAAGGAGTTTGATTTATCCAACAAAATTAACTGTATAGATTGGTGGAAACAACATAATTTATTGTCACCTTTAGACAAATTTAGCGAATTTATTGAGTCGGTTTTGCTGCGGGAGTTACCGCAAAATATTGTAATTTTTATAGATGAAATAGATAGTATTATCTCCCTCAATTTCAAAGATGATTTTTTTGCTTTTCTCCGTGCTTGCTACAACAAACGCGCCAACAATGCCGAATATAATCGCCTCACTTTTTGCCTTTTGGGAGTAGGTACGCCCCAGGATTTGATTACTGATAAACAGCGGACGCAGTTTAATATCGGTCAAGGTATTGAGCTAACTGGTTTTACTTTTGAGGAAGCGAAGCTATCTTTAACAGAGGGATTAGCAGAAGTTGCAGACAACCCTGAAAGTGTTTTACAAGAGATTCTAACTTGGACGGGAGGACAACCGTTTTTAACTCAGAAATTATGCCAAATAATTGCTAAAAATGCTGATAGTAGAACGCCGAATGTAGAGCAAATTGTCCGCGATTATGTTATCGAAAATTGGGAATATCGCGATGAACCCGAACATTTAAAGACAATTCGCGATCGCATCCTCAGAAGCGAACAGAATTCTGGCCGACTTCTGGGACTTTACCAGCAAATTTTACAGGATCAAGTTACCGCCGATGGTAGTCCTGAACAAACAGAATTACTACTATCTGGTTTAGTCGTTAAACAAGATGGGAAACTAAAAATTTACAACCGTATCTATCAAGAAATATTTAATCAAAAGTGGGTAGATAGAGCCTTAGCTTCTCTACGGCCCTATTCCGAAGCAATTACAACTTGGGTTAATTCCAGTCGCCTAGATGACTCGCGACTATTGCGGGGTCAAGCATTGCGGGATGCTCAAATCTGGGCCGCAGATAAAAGCTTAAACGATCTAGATTATCAATTTTTAGCTGCTAGTTTGGAATCCGAAAAACGAGAGGTGATAATTGCCTTAGAAGCTGAAAAACAGGCATCTGAAATATTAGCTATTGCTAATCAGACATTGATAGAAGCGCAACAGAAAGCTAAGCGCACAATCCAGAAAGCTCTTTTGGGACTTGGGCTAATTTCAATCGCAGCAATAATGGCCGCATGGGGAGCTGCTTATCAAACAAAAGAAGCATTTAATGCAGGTTCTCAAAAAAGACAAGCAGAAATTGCTGAAATCAAAGCGCTAAATTCCACATCTCAAGCTCTGCGAGTTTCAGGAAACCAGCTTGATGCTTTAGTAAATAGTTTGCGGGCGGCTAAAAAATTGCAGTTATTAGGAGCATTTAATCTCCTGCAAAAAGAAGTGATTCGCAATTTACAGGGGCCGCTATCCGAAGTGCAAGAGTACAATAGATTAGAAGGACATAAAGGTTGGGTTTGGGATGTGAGTTTTAGTCCCGATGGAAAAACTATTGCTACTGTTGGTGATGATAAAATTGTAAAACTTTGGAGCGATCGCGGTGAGTTGATTAAAAATCTCGAAGGACACAGCGATCGCATTTATGCGGTGAGTTTTAGTCCCGATGGTCAGAAAATCGCGACTAGCAGCAAAGATAAAACCGTGAAAATTTGGAGTATTGAAGGTAAATTACTTGAAACTTTTTCGGGTCATAGTGAAAGTGTTTTCAGTGTCAGTTTCAATCCTCAAGGAACGATTCTCGCTTCTGCAAGCAAAGACAATACTATAAAACTTTGGAATCTGAAGCAGGGGAGCAGAGGGGCAGAGGAGCAGGGGGGCAGAGGAGCAGAGGAGCAGAGGGGCAGAGGAGCAGAGGGGCAGAGGAGCAGAGGAGCAGAGGGGCAGGGGAGCAGAGGGGCACAAGGGGAATTTTTCTCTTCCATCTCCCCATCTCCCCCGCTCCCTCGCTCCCCCGCTCCCCCGCTCCCCTGCTCCCCATCTCCCCCGCTCCCCATCTCCCCATCTCCCCATCTCTCTTGCAATAGTAAAGGGTATAAAATCCAAGACAGGTAAGGGCGATCGCGGCGACTGCGGAGGGAAGGCGCACCGCAAGAATGTTAACGCCGATGGTATGATAGGCGATCGCCATCAACCAGTAAATTAAAGGTGGCTTGTCAAAGCGCGTTTGACCATTGAAATAGGGGGTAATCCAGTCTCCTGTCACTGTCATCTGGCGGGCGGCTTCAGCAAATAACGGTTCTGTCTCATCAACTAAGCCGCCATGTCCCAAATTCCATAAGAATGCTACCCAGCTAAGGGCGCACAGCCACAAAAGCGACATTGCCAAAGCTAGGGAGGGGCGCTTTACTTTATATTTCAACAAATCTGCGATCTCGCTAATCCTAAATTTCATCCAGCTTTAAATAGTCTGTGAGTTGTTGCTTTGTTAGTCGGAATCTCCAGAGATTAATTTAGCTGGAAAGTTGACTCCTGGATCATATTAAAGCAAGGCTGATAGCCGAAGAAGGTCGCGATGCTTTAGGCTAAGGAAAATGCTATCTTCAGCTAGACCTTGAGTAGTTAAGAACGTCATTAATCATCTTGGCGGTTTCTATAACAGGACTTACGCACCCAATCAAAGAAACCGGATTTCGACGGAGCTCGACCAGCAGTTTTTTGACGAAAATATAGCAACTGCCACAACGTTTAGGACATTCTCAATCCCCCAAACCCTTTCTGTGATTGCATTTTCCTCCTGCCTCATGCCTCATGCCTCATGCCTCATGCCTCCTGCCTTCTGCTCAAGGTTGCAGTATCAATTGCCATTCAGTGGCTCGGTTATTCCACACCGGTACGGCTGTTTCGCCGACGACATAGGGCCCCCAATAGAGGCGAGAGCCATCTTGAGCAAAGACCACTAATATATCTTCGGGTTTTAGTTGCAACTTACCTTCTGGAAGGGATAAAAGCAAGCCCTTACCCCCACCTTCCCCCGGTGCAAAATCCCAGTGAGCGGGTTTAGCAGAGGACTTTTGAGTAGATTTCCGCAACAGCAAAGCTACGCGAACTGGATGCTCGGTACGGTTGCTCACTCGTAGAGACCCAATAGCTTTAGGATTTGAGGCTGATTCTTTGGTATTTGCTGCTAATTTTTCCTTCTCTGGTTCTGTCGATACTGGCGATGCGATCGCAGGTGGTAGAGGCGTTACGCTCAAGGGTGAGGGTACTGAAGGCAGTATTGTCGCTGAGTTGGGGGACTCTGGCGGGTTCGTGGAACGGCTCCAGAGACTAAAATTAATCCGTCCCAACCACACCCCTGTAGATGCAACGAATAGGGCAACTATAATAGCTGGGTAGATTTTAAGTTTCATAATCTTTACAATTAATTGAATTGGTAGACCCCACATCTTTAAGTGAGTTATAACTATCTTTAAATTAGGCTAATATGCAGAATACTCGTCTCAACAGGCTTATTGATGTTCTCAGCGAACAGCTAGGGGACTGGTTGCAAAATCCTTGGCGGCGGATCTCGCTGCTGATAATTAGTTTATTATTTGGCTCATTTTTGGGTGGTGCTATCTCTACGATCGCGGGACAAGCTGCTGAGTGGGACATTTTTGCGGCTGGGTTGTTAGTTGCGTTGACAGAATTTATTAACTGGATAGTTTACCGGGGTACTCGGCTAGTTGGTCGTTCTTTGCGGATAGATATTTTAAATTGTCTGAAAATTGGTTTAATTTACAGCCTGTTTGTGGAAGCTTTTAAGCTCGGTTCTTAGGAGTGAGTAGAAGCACATAATTAAACATAAAATCAAGTGGGTTTTTAATTGACAAAAGCAGGTGATTGTGATATTATATTGTATTTGTTTTATGTTTTGGTTAAAAATTATTACTAGCGATGTTATTAAAAACATCTTAACGGGGTATTGTAATCCTTAACAAAGTATGGCTCCAGCAACCAAGACTCAAATAGTTGGGAAACGAGTAGCTTTTTCTAAGTAGTCGCCAAAGCAGTCAGTTCTATATTTTTTGTAAAATCAGGAACTATAGCATCCTTTGACGCTTCTACACAATCCAATAAAGCTATCAGGGCGGAATCTACAAAAATAATTAATTTTTGCCAATTCCCCTCTTAGATTTTTTTGAGGCAATACTTGCGATTGACAGTGGGTATGCAGTAATTTACAGGCAAGAAGCCTGTACCGCAAACAAACCAATTGTGGTGAGGCAGCCATTGTTGTTTGCGAAGCCAGCGATTGGCATCGCAAAGTTGCCTTTATTTGTTTTATCAATCTTAGGTGGATTTACCGGGGAATTTAATTATGGTACGTGAGGAAGAACGGAAGCAAATCCTATTTGCAGACTCAAGAGTTGAAGATTACCAAAATCTGACGGGAAGCGCAGATCGCCATACAGAAGTCATTATCCTCGACTCCAAGCGCGATGGTGTTGAGCAAATAGCACAAGCACTCAAAGAGAGGACAGACGTTGCTACCGTCCATGTATTGTCTCACGGTGCAGCAGGGAGTTTGCAATTGGGTGCAAGCGAACTGTCACTGAGCAATATTGAAAGCTATCGGAATTATTTAGAACAGTGGTTTGCGTTGCCGACAGTGGGATATTCTCACCATCCAGAAATTTTACTTTACGGCTGTAACGTAGCAGCAGGTGCAGAGGGCCTGGAATTTGTGCAAAGGCTGAGTCGCTTAACAGGGGCCCAAGTTGCAGCTTCCGACGATCTTACCGGGTGTGAGGCTTTGGGTGGAGATTGGGAATTGGAAGTAAAGACGGGGGATATTGAGACTCCTGTAGCGTTTTCCCAAGTGGCCAGAGAGGCCTATAGCGGCGTATTAGCTGATTTGAACCAAACGGCAGGCGACTTTAACGCATTAGTAAATGCGATTAATGTTGCAAACGTCAACAGTGGCATTGACACAATTACCCTCACAGGAAATATCGCCCTCACAGGGTTCCTACCCAAAATTAACGACATCACCACTATTGTTGGCGGCGGTTTTACGGTCAGTGGTGCTTCTAATTTCCGAGCCTTCGTAGTTGATAACACAACCTTCAACATCTCCAACCTCACCATTGATTCTGCAAAAGCAGTAGGCAATGCAGGAACCACTGGTGGTGGAGGTGCTGCTGGCTTAGGTGGCGCACTTTTTATCAATAGCGGTACTGTCACCGTTGACAGAGTTACTTTTTCTAACAACTCTGCCACTGGTGGTGCAGGTTCGGCTGGGAACGGTGGCGCTGGTGGAAATGCCGACTTGGGGACTGTATTTGGCGGCACAGCAGGCGCTAATGGCGGAACTGGTCTTACAGGCTTAGATAGTATTGGTGCCGCTGGCGGCCCTGGCGGTACTGGTGGCGCTGGAGGTTCTGGGAATGCTGGTGGTACTGGCGGTACTGGTGGGATTGGTGGTGCTGGCAATACTGCTGGTGGCACAAATGGTGGTGTTGGTGGTATTGGTGGTGCTGGCGGTGCTGGTAGCGTTATCGGTAGTGGCGGTGGCGGTGGTGGTACCGGTGGCGGTGGTGGAGTAGCCGGTAGTGGCACTCAAGGTGCTGGTGGTGCTGGCGGTGCCGGTGGTGCAGCCCAATTTGGAGGTGGCGGTGGTGCTGGCGGTGTTGGTGGTACTGGTGTGACTGCTGGTGCTAATGGTGCTGGAGGCGCTGCTGGTTTTGGCGGCGGTGGTAGTTCGGGCGCTACTCCTGGTGCTGCCGGAACCTTCGGAGGTGCAGGTGTTACTGGTTTTGGCGGCGGCGGTGCAGGTTTAGGCGGGGCAATTTTTGTCGGTGGCGGCACTTTGACCATGACCAACAGCACCTTATATAGCAATACAGTCACGGGCGGCGCTGCTGGTGGTGTTGGTGCTGGTGTAGGTCAGGCTGCTGGCGCTGCAATTTTTGTCAACACTGGTGCGACCGCAACTCTGACTAACAACACCATTGCTGACAATACTGCCACAGCCGGGAATGCTGGAGGAATTTACAATAACGCTGGTACTGTCAATCTCGTAAACACGATCGTTGCTCGCAATACTGCTACTACTAACGCCGATTTGGAAGGTGCATTCACAGGGAATAACAACCTGATTGGAGTTCTTGGTACTAGCACTGGTTTAGCTACTACTCAGGAATTAGCAACTCTGGGCGTTGCTGTGGGAAATGTATTAGCAGCCACTCCTGCACTCAACGGTGTGACTACCGGCCCTTTGACCCTTGCCCTAGTTGATAATAGCCCTGTAACTACCAGTAGCAACCCTGCCATTGGCGGCGGCGACCCGACAATAACAACAGTGGGCGCTACAGCCTTTGACCAACGTGGGACAGGTTTTCCTCGGAAAATTGACAATACTATTGTTGGTAAATCCACTATAGATATTGGTGCTTACGAGTATGGGCCAGTTGTCCAAGGGATAAAATTCAACGATCTCAACGGTGATGGGGCTCAAGCGGCAACAGATCCAGGTTTAGGTGGATGGACTATTACCGCAGGAACTAAGAGTGCTACTACTTCTGCTGTTGCTGCTACTCTGGGTCAATACACTCTCTTCGATACTAAGCCCACTACAACGATCGCAGAAACAGCACAAGCGACTTGGACGCAGACTTTCCCGACCACTGTACCTACTATTGGCACTACCGATCTTTTTGGTGCTACCGCCGTCAACTTCGGTAACTTCCAAGACATGACCATCAGTGGTCTGAAATTTAATGACCTCAACGGTAATGGCACCCAAGATGCAGCAGAAACAACGGGCATACCTGGAGTTACGATTAGTTTAACTAATTCCGTTACTGGGGCTACGATCGGAACCCCAGTAACCACAGGTGCAACAGGTGCTTACACCTTTACAGGCTTGAAACCTCTGACAGGAGGTGCAGCCTACCGCGTCCGCGAAACCGTACCCCCAGGCTACACAAAAACCTCAACAGATCCCGCCGATATCACTCCCCAAAGTGGCGCAACTATCACTAATGCGAATGTTGCCGGTCTCAACTTCGGCAACTTCCAAAATGTCACCATCAGCGGTCAGAAATTTGAGGACAAAGACAACAACGGCATTCAAGATGCAACAGATACCGGACTAGCAGGTTGGGTAATCTATGCCGATGGCAACAATAACAACAGCTTAGATGCAGGGGAAAAATCAGCCACTACTATTGCCGATGGCACTTATACTATCCTTGATGTTGGCCCTGGTACCTACAAAATACGGGAAGTACCGCAAGCAAACTACCGACAAACCTTCCCCAGTCAGACAGGCGTACCTGCTAACGCACTGCCAAATGCCACTACTATTACTCCCACCAGTGGTACAAACATTATCAACACAGCGGCCCTTCCCACCAACATCGGGAACTGGTTGCTACCCAAGATCAAGGGCATCAAATTTAATGACCTCAATAACAACGGCGTTCAGGATGTTAGTGCAGATCCCAATCTAAATGAAGAAGGACTCAGCAATTGGCAAATCTACATCGACAGCAATGATGATGGCTTTTTCCAGTCCACAGAAAAAACTGCCGTCACCGATAGTACCGGCAACTACACCATTGATAACGTATTACCCGGTACTTACAAAGTTCGCGAAGTCCTGCAAAACGGGTGGCAGCAGACACCTACATCTAGTGGTAGCCGTGCCATTGATGTCACCGTTGTCGCCACTGACGTATTGAATGTCAACTTCAGCAACTATCAACCCCGCAGCATCAGCGGCTTAAAGTTCAATGACCTCAACCGTAGTGAATTCCAAGACGCAGGAGAACCGGGAATTGCCAACTGGCGAATTTTCCTTGACACCAATGATAATGGGTTACTAGATGCAGGAGAGGCAAATACCGTTACCGATGCCAATGGTCAATATGTCTTTAATGACCCTGCCTTGGGCGTTTACAAAGTGCGGGAAGTTCCCCAAACTGGCTGGGAACAAACTACTTCCGATCCCCCTGATATTACGATCGCCAGGGGTTCTAACATCCCGAATATTAACTTCGGTAACTTCCAATCCGGCACAATATCGGGCATCAAATTTAATGACCTGAACAATAACGGTACCCTTGATGCAGGAGAACCGGGACTTGCCAACTGGCAAATTTACCTTGATTTAAACAACAATGCGATTCTGGATTCCCCAGAAACAGTTATCCTCACCGATGCTACTGGTAAATACTCATTCTCCAATCTGCCAGTAGGTACTTACACTATCCGAGAAGTTCAACAGACTGGTTGGATACAAACTACTGCCAACCCTCTGACTGCTGAGATCACAGCGGCAGCAAATAGCGTCATAGACAAGAACTTTGGTAACTTCAAATTTGTACCAGGTACAATTCAAGGTCTAAAGTTCAGTGATGCTAATAACAATGGTGTTCGAGATGGTGGCGAAGGCGGTTTGGCCGGAGTTCAAATTCAGTTAACCAATGTCACAACTGGGGTGCTGACTACTGCGAACACAGACAGTAATGGTAACTACCGTTTCACGAACTTAGCACCGGGAAGTTATCGCGTTCGGGAAATCTCGCCATCTGGGTTCAGCCAAAGCACGACGAACCCTGCCGATATCGTCCTTGCTAGTGGTGCTACCGTCAGTGGCATCGACTTTGGCAATTTCCGGCAAACATTTACACCGTCACCATCACCAACGCCTGAACCAACGCCAACGCCTACACCTGCACCGGCACCTGCGCCTGTACCTGCGCCTGCGCCCACACCTGCACCTGGGCCCTCTCCAAGTCCAGCTCCGGTTCCCACCCCAGTACCGACAGATTTAGCTTGTCCTGCTGATTTCGCCAGGATTGCTGCTCCAAATCTGCCTCCTAGTCCTGCTCAAAACAATGTTGTTAACGGTAGTGATGGTGATGAGATTCTTGTGGGTAGTGCAGGCAGTGACACTATTTACGGGTTTAACGGCAACGATGCGATCTTTGGTCAACAGGGTAGCGATTATATCAATGGCAATGTCGGTAACGATACTGTCTACGGGGGAGTCGAAAATGATACTCTCTTCGGGGGTAAGGGTTTTGACTTGATATTTGGCGATCGCGGCAATGATACTATTTACGGCAATCGCGGCAATGACTCCATTTCTGGCGATGAAGGTAATGATGTCTCTTACGGCGGCAAAGGTAACGATGTCGTGTTGGGAGGTCTCGGCGATGACCAGCTACTAGGCGATCAAGGTAATGATACTCTCTGCGGTGGTAGTGATAATGACATCGTATTTGGGGGTAGCGGCGATGACCTCTTGTTTGGTGACATTGGCAATGACTTATTCTTCGGCGGCCTTGGTAGCGATACTCTCCTGGGCGGCGGTGGTAGCGATCGCTTTATCTTAGCCTCTGGCAGCGTCGCTGATACAGTCATCGACTTTGCCCAAGGAACTGATTCTTTGGTGTTGGTTGGTTTGGACTTCAGTCAACTGTCGATTGTACAAACTAATGGTTCAGCAGCAATTAGCATCGCTAATAATGGTGAACTTTTAGCCATCCTCAACGGGGTGCAAGCAAGTCAGCTCTCAGCTAACGATTTCAGCCTCTTTGTTTAGAGCGTTTGGAGGGCGCGGTTATTGCCGCGTCCTTGCTCTTTGGTGTGGGATTTGCGATCGCGCGGATAAGTCTAGTTCACAATTACCAAGGCGAACCAATCATCGTAAAAGCAGCCCAATAATAGGGATGGGATAAACTTCTATCTCCGCGTGCAACTAACTCAGGAGGCAAACGAGTACCGCGATCGCTTCCCGAATTATACAAGCGACCATCCTGCAAACGTACCTGACCGTGCAGCATACCCAATTGTGCTTGTCTTAACGCCTCCGCCTTAATTGGTGCAGTCCGCAACTGTTGATAAAATTCGGACATCAACCCTAAAGTTCCCGCATCGCTGACATACCACAAACTCGCTAGGGCCGACTTCACCCCCGCTTGTACGGCCAACCCCGCAAAGCCTAACTCAGCACTCTCATCTCCCACAGCAGTAGTACAAGCACTTAATACCAACAACTCCACCTGTGGGTTGTACAACTTCAACTCCCGCAACTGATTTAACCGCAGCTTTGTATCCCAAAACTGGATATAAGAATTCTCCGCACCACCGGGTTGAAATTCCCCATGAGTTGCCAAATGGATAATCTGATACTGAGGTTGACTGCGTTGGGCCTTTAAGTTTGCTAAAGTAAACTTTTCATTCAGAAAAGAAACCCCAGGCCAAAGCTTCCCAACGATCGCAGATATTTCCATTGGTACCGCAGGTAAACGACTTTGAGCTGCAATCTCTGGAAAATCTGAGGCCCCCATTGCTAATACCTCAGAATTCCTGATATCGACATAGTTTGTATCTGTCAAACTCAAACTAGGAATCAACCCCAAACTATACTTTTCAACTAAAAAGCGATCGCCGTCATACAAAGCAGCAACAGGCAAACTTCGTAACCCCGAATCCATCGAAAATATCAGCGTATTAATACCATAAGTATCTAACTCCTGCTCTAGCGGTGCAATCAACCACTGGTAAAGTTGCTTAGATCCTATTTTATAATCCTGCATTCGCGGGTTTCTAATATCATCTGTAAAGTCTTTGGTTACTTCTAATACTTCGTCCCGTGTCAAGGCAATACTTTTAAAAATTGGCTTGCCATCGGGCAGAAATAGCCGTAGTTCCAACTGTTGAGGCTGTGCAGAAACATAAATAACGGCGGGTTTTACCCCCGTAATACTAGCGATGCGCGAGAGCGTATTTCTGATATTTTGAGCTGCGATCGACTTTTCGGAAAGATTGCCTCCAAAGTAATTTTCAAATTCACGACCTCGTTGCTGATCGAGATATTGCGGTGATAAATCTGTCAAACTCACTTGAGTTAAGCTATTAGGATGAGAAAGTTCTAAGCCTGTAGCACTCCCCTCAGTTGGTCTGGGGATTGTCTTAGTTTGACCAGGCTCTAATGTGGCTGATGGTGAAGGTGTGGTGACAATAGTTAAGTTCTCTGAGTTGGGGATAGAACTAATTTGAATAGTAGGATTCTGGGTAGAATTTTGGGTGGTTGTAGACTGCGAAATAACTGAATTTTTGCTCGTTCCGCTATTAGCATTTACGGAGGCATCTAATATTACTTCTGGCGTTCCTTCTAAGGTTAATATAATTGGGCTGGAACTTGGGCTTGGGGAAGCAGTGGGGGCATTTTTCAAGGGTGCTTCACTGGAACTAGAAATCTTAGTTAAGGACTCTTGAGGACTTCCTAAAGCCTTTAAATCAAAAGTTGTCAATAGTTCGCGAGTCGGCCCGATGGTAAATTGCCCGTCAGTAATTGCGCCAGCGGTACCATTTTTCTTAGGATTTCCGACTACAAAAGGTGTGGGACTGCTAATCCCCTGCTGAATTGCGATCGAACCCGCGCGATCGCGACCGGCCGCAGAAATGCTAGCAGTGACTTGATTCGCGTCCCTAAATGTGCCTGTAGCTCTGAAGGTGCCATCGGTGATAATATCAATGCTACCGCCTTTTACGCCACCCGCCTTGATCGCAGAAACTTGAATATTGCTTTGGCTTCTAAGGGTACTAGAACCGGCATTTCCTAACTGAGAACCAGAGTTAATAATGCCAGTGGCGATCGCACCTGATGCCGAAATTTCGATATCACCGCCTTCTTGATGGCCGAAAGCATTTATATTTTCTGACTGTACCGAACCGGCACTACGAATACTAATATTACCGCCACTCCCATTTTCAGAGCGAGCGGAAATCGTACCTGCGGCTATATTACCCCGCGTGGTGACGATACTAATTCCTGCCTGAGAGCTGATGTCGCCGATGTTAACACTACCAGCAGTTAAATTAATAGTAGCCCCGTTTGCGCCGGAAATTGTTCCCGTACCCACGATCGCGCCTGATTCTGCCGGTGCTTGAATTGTTGTCGGGTCGCGAAATCTCAATTCTGAGGATGTTTCGGAGTCGCGATCGCCTAAAGTAATTGTACCGCTACCGTCTGAACGACCGATAGTAACAGCAGTAAAACCGTTGCCGAAGGCATTTAAGTCCGTAGCAGTCAAATCGAGAGCGGTTGTGTTACCGGAGCCGCCAATAGTAATATTTTGACTAGAATTACCCGGTTGTAGCACCAAATTGCCGTTGCCGATCGCGGAATTGTTGCCCCCTGTCAAGTCAATCTCATTACCCGTTAAGGTAATATTTCCCCCCACTTCTTTACTGGTGGCATCGATCGCGCCTATAGTGATGCCGTTAGTACCCGTTAGCGTAATATTTCCTCCCCTAACACCTCTAGCAGATATGGGCCCTACTGCTACTGTTCCCGATGTTGATAAGGTGATATCTCCAGTGGTTCCCCCAGGAGAGGAAGTATCAATACCAGAAGCGATCGCAATGTTGCCACTATTACTAACTGCGATCGCATTTCCCCCAACACCGGAGCTTGTCTTCGGGGAGGTGTCGATCGCTGCTACGCTAATATTGCCTTGGGATCTGAGTGTTGTATTGCCGCCGCTTGATTGCAATTGCTGAGCTGTGATGTTTCCCTGGGTAGTTGTAACTCGAATTTCTGAGTTGGCGGTGGAGATATTGCCAATTTTGATATCGCCGCTAGCCTTGAGATTAATAGCAGCATTGCCTGTGCCCAAAAGCGTTCCTGTTGCTGAGATCGAGCCTGAGTTACCAGTAGATTGAATGGTTACAGGATCGTTGAAAGTAACATCGCTAGCGATCGTAATTGCCCCGCTACCATTTTCACTGCCGATCGCGATCGCCGCAAAGCCGTTTTGTAGTGCTTGTAAGTCGTCTGCTGTTAGATTCAGAGTAGGCCCGCCTTGATTAGTCGGGTTGCCGATCGCAATATTTTGAGTTAGGCTTCCGGGTTGCAATGTCAAATAACCATTGCTGCTGACGGAATTAGCGCCGCCATTAAAGTCAATTTCGGCTCCCGTTAAGGTAATATTTCCAGCACCACTAGCGATCGCACCAGTCGCTACCACATTACCTCTACCAGTCAAAATTACGTTTCCCCCTCCCGTCCCTTTGGCATCAATCTCTCCTACTGTTACATTCTGAGCTGCATTCAAGGAAATATTGCCACTGTTGCCGCTACTAGCAGCAGAACTGATTTTGTTAACTGTTAACTGTTGACTGTTAGTTGTTAGTTGTTGA
>NZ_CACA01000323.1:0-80982 GCF_000180455.1 Kamptonema sp. PCC 6506 | reverse complement strand
AGAACCAATTACATCAAACTCAGGCCGAGCTAGCCCAATCTCAAGAGGAAGTATCTCAAGCTAAGTTTTTGCTGCGTCAAAGTGAAGAGCAATTAGTCCAATCTCATGCCCAGATACTCGATTCTCAGAAGGAAGCGTCTCAGCTTGAATTGACCTTATATCAAACGGAGGTGGAGGTAAAGCGATCGCAGTCTCAATTTTACATGAACTTCAGAGAGTTTAAACGCCTAAAGTCTCAATTGCATCAGACTCAGGAGGAATTGCAGCAGTCGCAGTTACAATTGCATCAGACTCAGGAGGAATTGCAGCAGTCGCAGTTACAATTGCATCAGACTCAGGGAGAATTTCAGGCACAACAACACTGGATTCACGAGAAATTAGAGAAAACCTTATTTCAACAAGGTATCGCTGGTCAAACAAATGAACAACGCCAGACCCATTACAGGGTATTGGTGTGGGAGGGATGGTATGCTTACCACAAGGGCGAGCTGAGTAAGATGCAAGAGTGCTTGCAGGAATCATTGAAGTTTACGTCTTTATCGCCAAGTGAAACTATCAATAATTGGTTAGAAAATTTTGCCATTTTTTCCTTAGAAAAAGATGAAATTTTCGATAGTTATTACTTAACAGAATCAGAAGAATGGAAACAATTGATCCGTCGCCTTATTGTCAAACCAAACGGATTTGTGAAAAAAATGATTTCTCTAAATTGAGAATAGTATAGATAAAGCTATTTGAATAAAGAGTAAACAGAAGATGACTGAGTGGAAAGATACTTTTGAATTTCAGGATAAACAATTAGTAAAGGGATCTCAGCTAGAACCACACCCAGCTCAAGAGCATCCCGAAGAATCTCATGACTTTATTCTCCTCATCTCAACCCTTGCTGCTGAACTTTACACCTCTCAGGAAGAGTTAGAGGAATCTCATGCTCTACTCCATATCATGCGGGAGAAATTGGAACACTTGGAGGATCTACAAGCTCAACTTTACCAGACACAGACAGAATTAAAACAATCGCAAGCTTTGATCCAGCAGGTTCAGGCAGAAAAAGATTGGCTTCAATCCAAGTATCAGGCTTTGAGACAGACAGCACAGCAGCTTCAAAAAGAGCTAGGGCAAGTGCAAGCTCAACAAAAAAAGTAGAAAAATAATCAACTTTTCTGATTATAGTTATGTCGTTTCCTCAAGCAGTTTACCTTGTTTAGTTAAATTATGAATAAGAAAGTATCTTCAACGATCAAAGAAGCACAAAACTCGGCTTTTGGAGTTAATATTGGTGGGTTTGTCAAGGGAGAATTTGGACTTGGGGAAGGAGTAAGAGCCAATATTAGATCAATTAAAGCGACCGGTCTTCCCTTTACAGTGAATAGTATTAATGTCCAATGGCATCGTAATTTAGATCCCAGCTACCAAGAAGAAGATTTTGCCATTGATAACCCCTATGCAATTAACCTAGTAAATGTAAATGCTGAATCGCTAGGTACATTTATTGATGCTTTTGGTCGTAAATATTTTCAAAATCGCTACAATATTGGATGTTGGGCTTGGGAACTGCCGACATTCCCTCCTGAGTGGCGGTTTGCTTTTGATTTCTTTGATGAAATATGGACTTACAGCAATCACTCGGCAGAAGCCATTGCGGCGGTATCACCTATTCCAGTCATCAAGGTAATGCCTAGTCTAGACCTTCCTCGTCCTTTGTTGGGAAGAGAAACTTTAGGATTGCCGAAAGATAAATTTATTTTTCTATTCATGTTTGACTGCCTTAGCACATTTGAGCGAAAAAATCCAGAGGCAGTAATTGAGGCATTTATCCAAGCTTTTGGCGAGTCAAACGAAGATGTTGTGCTTGTCATCAAGTTTTCTAATTCTCAGCATTATCCTAATCAACGAGACAACTTTAAGGCATTAGCAGCAAAATATTCATCTGTTCACCTGATAGAGGGGCATTTGATGAGGGAAGAGGTGAATGCTTTAGTTTATAATTGCGACTGCTACGTATCGCTACACCGCGCTGAGGGTTTTGGGCTGACGATGGCTGAAGCGATGTTCTACGGCAAGCCAGTCATAGCCACTGCCTATTCGTCTAATATGGAATTTATGAATGTTGGCAATAGTTTTTTAGTGAAATACGATTTAATAGAACTTACTGAAGAGGGCGGCCCTTATAAAAAGGGGAATGTCTGGGCTGAGCCGGATATAGAACACGCTGCGGTCCTCATGCACTATGTTTTTCACAACTATCAACAAGCTCAACAAGTAGGAGTGAGGGCAGCTTGTGAAACTAAATCTTTATTAAGTCCGCAGGCGATCGGCAGAAAAGTTAGAACTCGCCTTGAATATATTATGGGGATGTGGGCGACTAACGACTTTTATAGAGCTAAAGATTACTTTAAAGCTCAAGCAAATTACTTTGAATCCCAAGCCCAAGCTTGGAAGAACACAGCACAGCAAGTGCAGGTGGAATTAGAGCAATGCCAGAAGCTTGCTTCTAACGCAGTCTGAATTCAACTCAACTCTGGTTAAGTTGAAGCATTGACCCCGATTCAACCCCTGTGACTTCATCAAAAATCTCCAACTTTAACAGTCAAACGGCGGAATGTGGGCTAAAATATAGAAGTTATTCTCAAAGAGAATATAACAACGGAGAGTATAAAAAATGGATTCATTGAATAATGATAAAAAAGATTTTCGTACTGATACAGCAGCCAACGCGGACGGTAAGGATGTCAAGCAGGATAATATTAGTTTTGAGAAAATTCCTGACTTTTGCGAGATATTAGAAAATTTTCGTCCTGATGAAATTAGCGATGATTTCTTTTATGAGGCTACTTATAACCTTAACGACGAAGCTTTTTTGCAAGCAGTTTACCGCACTTACCTGAAACGTGAACTCGATCCTGGGGGTAGTTACTGCTGGCTTCAAACTCTTCGCAGTGGCAAATTCTCCCGTAAGAATTGCCTTAAAGGAATTAGGAATTCAGGCGAATTTAAGCAAAAATGGCCTTCAGCTTAGAAGATATCAAACTATTTTCAACATTAGGAAATCTCAAAAGTGTTTCGCTCGATTTTATTGGGAAAGTTGTTTCAATACTCTTCAAACATATTTTTTGAAAAGGGTTTGAAGAGCAAACTTTGTCATGAGAGATCCTGATTTAATCCCTTTACTATTTCAAGAACTTCAATATAAATAGCGTTCCAATCGCAATCATAGTTGAGATCGTTTTGCGTGTGTTCCGAATTTGGGACATCTGTAACATGGCTTGGAGACAAGAACACTGGCGGCACTAAGTTTTCTCGACTCATGTTCCAATATTCTTCAGCTCCCGCTGAGCAAGCCTTAGTATTTCCGTGAAACACACCCGGCTTGTTGGCAATCCACGATATCAGGCAAGCTCCAGATCCTCCAGGGGCTACAAACATATCTAAAGCGCTATCCCAAGCAATAATTTCATACATTATGCGCCCTATAGCATTATATGTACTAATCTGCGGATCTAGAAGGGCGATAATTTGTTCAACCAGCGCATTATTATTTTCGATCATGTACTCAAAGTAATAAGTCTCCTTTTGGTTTTGCCCGCTAGGCTCTTCTGTTTCGGGTCGAGACCATCCCTCAAAAACTACTCCAATATTGGGGAAATCTTTGTACAGGTTGTTAATAATATTTGCTATTCCTTCAACTTGAGATAGCCATACTCTACAATGGGTGCGGATTTGGAAACAAATCAGAGGAAAATGTTTCTTACTTGTTTCTACTTGCTGCAAGAATTCTGAAGAGCATTTCTTAACAGCAGCTTGATAAATTCTTTGTGCTAAGTTTTCGTTCAAAACTAAGTCGGTTGTCCATACAGCCATGTAGTTGTTGTCTACAATTGTTTTAAACAAACTCCAACTATCTGCTACTTTCACTATTTTTTCGGCAGGAATTTCAGGGAAAACGTCGCCAAATTTAAAAAATTCATTAGGTCCGATCAAAAACTTATCTACTTTTTCTAATGTGAGGTTGTCTGAAAGTTTTTGAATTCCTGTAAGGTCATTCCACAAGTAGTGTCCCAGGTTGAGAAAAAATCCCAAATCGACTGCCACCTCTTTTTTCTGCTTTTCCTCGGACAAGTAAGTTTTAACTTGGGGCCAATAACTAACAGCATCGACTTTAAACATATTGATAACTTGTTCTTGAGCTACATACCGCTCCTCTGCTAATTTAATAATTAACTCTTGATTGGGGAAATAAAGAAAACTTTTGTTGCCTAACCAGCTATTGACTGTCAAATAAAATGTCTCCCTGCTGACAAACCGATAGATATGTATCGGATGCCAAACACCCCCTCCTGTTTGATGAGGGCAGTGCAGGCTGAAGGAGTGATTGGATCTGATAATTTTACCCGTCATTGGACAGAGTAAATAAATATAACCAGTTTCTACTATACTGTTCTGAAAATATCTCCCGTGTCTGACATCAAGCCAAACACCTTTTTTTCGGGGATTTTTCAATGCTTCCCTAGAAAGGTTAACTTTTGGTGAACCGCCAAAACTGTTAATATAAATTTCTTCCAAAGCTAGGCTATCTTGTCTAATTATTTCCAGGTTAGCTAGCGACAGCCCTAACTCTGACAAAAATACTTGGTTGGCCTCAGTTAAGGAATCCATGCCCATAACGGTATATTGGCAAGTCTGACTGAAGTATTGGTAGACTTCAACCGAGTTGATTTCAGTTGGATAATAGAATTTCTCTTCATCTAGGGGAGCAAGTTGATTCAACCCTTTCCATATATTCTCGTAAATAACCCCTCCGCTGGGCTGAATCTGGGGAGCTTGCTGGAAACAGGCTACAGCCTCGTCCAGTAAGCCTTTTTCTGCTAGGAGTATGGCTAATTTGCAATAATATTTTACACTAAATTGTGTTGAATCATCCAGATTATTTAGCTGAATTTGCACAGCTTGTTGGTAGACTGCGATCGCTTCTTCTAGGTTGCCTTGTTGTACAAAAATCTCCACTAAATTGCGGAAAAACCCCTGGTAATTATGGTTGAGTTCAAGGGCTTGGTGGTAGACTGCGATCGCTTCTTCTAGGTTGCCATTTTTAGCTAAAACTTCCCCCAACTCTAGGTATACTTCGCCAAGATTCGGGTTGAGTTCAATAGCGTAGCGGTACGCGAAGATTGCTTCATCGAAATGATTTTGTTTAGCTAGAATTTTTCCTAAATTATAATAAGATTTATCCAAGCTTGGGTTAAGTTCTATTGCACGACGGTAGGCGAGAATTGCTTCATCGAGCTTGCCCTTTGAAGCTAAAGATTCCCCCAAACAGTGGAAAGACTCATCAGAGTTAGGATTTAGTTCAACTGCACGTCGGTAAGCTGAGATCGCTTCTTGGAAACATCTTGAAGAGGTTGAATCGACTAACAGAGATATAAATTCCGATGATTGCCGAATTTTAGCTGGGCATTGCTGTCGGTTGAATGGGCTATCACCAAGATAATTAAGGAAGGAGTTTTTGCCACCCGGCTCAGCGGCGCGTTTTAGATAGGTGCGGTAAAGCTCTTCAACAAAATCTTCTTCATTGAGATGAGAAGTTGCTAGCAAAAAGACGGAGTCATTGAGGTGGATCGGCTCAGTTGAAAAGTCATTGCTCTGACCTGGTTGAGCGAGCAATTCCACTAACCAGCTATATAATTGTAGAGATTCAGGCTTCAGATTGCTTGCCAAGCTATAGAAGGTTTTTCCTAGCTGATGATGACATTCAAAAGAGTCTGGGTTGAGTTCAACAGCACGCTGATAATTGAGTAGTGCTTCCTCGCATTGATTTTGAGAAACTAAGGTATTCCCTAACTGCAAGTACAATTCAAAGTTTGCTGGCGGTAAATTTATGAGATGAGCATACTTTTGTAGAAAATTTCGCCCCATCCTAGCACCGCTGTAAATGTCATCAGGATCTACAAGCTTGGCAAAGTGTGACTGTAACAGATCGTCCTCTTGTGTATAGTTGATTTTCTCTTCCAGTCGCTCCAGCATTTCCAAAACTAAGTCATTGATTTCCTCCGGAGTATTATCTACTACTTTAACACCAATAGAAGTAAAGTATTCAACATTTTCAGTAACTATGTAAGCAGGAGAAAGCATTTCGGTAAATGTTAGATAGCGCTGCTCGCTCTCAGACCAGTAAAGTTTAGGAATAAACAGGTCCTGGCTAAATTGCTGTCGAAACTTTATTGATGCCCAGTTTGTTAAAACGCAGGGGACACCAAAGGTTGGGGGAACAACGCTAGGACCTGAAGTCGTACCGATAAAAAAGCGACTCTTAGCCCACAGAAAAACATCCATCCAATCACTTTTTGCGTTGCTGTGAGCATAGTCAATTACCTGCGGCATAGGCGGTAGAGGCTTCATCTGGCGATCGCCCATACGAATCACCCATCCTCCTCGTTCTACAATCGATTGGATTGCTAGCAGGTAAGTTTCAATATGAGCGTTGCGTCCAGCACAAGTTACCCACTGCCACTGTCCATTAACATAGCCCGTATCTCGAACGTGCAGAGCAACAAACCAAGCATTCTTTGGGACACCAATTTCCTGCAAACAAGACCAACCAAGCTCTTCATCCAACTCTGACAAAGTGTGGAGGTGTGGTCGCTTCTCAGTTTCCCATTGTTTTTGAACCTTCATCACAGCTTCATATAAAGGTAACGTCTCTCCGTTAGCCAGAGCAATCACACTGATGCGGTCTTCTAAGTATTTTGTTAATGGGGATAGAAGTTGAAGTTGAGTGGGTGGAATCACCACAGGGAAATAACGGTACCAGTATTTCAGGTAACAAGGATTAGCACTCCGGTATGGGGCTGCCAACAAAATAGTTTTGTGTGGTGGCAACCAGCCTAGTATTTTCATTTTCATATAGTAGTCGAGTAAACCTAGGTGACCAATAGCACCAGTCCACTCTTCTGTGATAATTCGGATAGATAGCTTATCAAGTTGATAGGTTTTTGCAAGTTCATTTTGAATTTGCGCAGACTTTGCTAGCAATTTAATAGCCTGATCATATTTTCCAGAACGATAAAACTCATTACTGATTACATGGTAAATATGTAGTGAATCGGGTTTAAGATCAAGTTCAGCCTGCCGATCCAGCACCTTTTCCAAGTTATGATAGTATCTATCATAGTTGCTTTCCAGAGCAATAGCACGGCTGTAGGAGCGGATCGCTTCTTCTAGGCAAAATGAAATAATGGGGCTGATGTAAAGAGACGTAAATTCTGATGATTGTCGAATATGATCGATTGATTGATGGCGAGTGAGGCTGCCATTACTGATATAAGGAAAAAAAGAGTTTTTTCCTTCCTTATCTGGCTCTCGTTTCAGATAAGTGCGATAAAGTTCTTCAACAAACTGTTCACTATTTAGGTGTGAAGTTGCTTGCAAAAAGAATTCGTCATTAAATTTATAGGGTATACTTAAAGAGTCGTTCTCTTGAGCTTTGCGAGAAAGGACTTCTCCTAACCTTGAATATGAACAGAAAGATTGTAGGTTCAGTGCCATCGCCAATCGATAAAATATTTCTCCTAAACTATTGTGCAATTCATGAAAATTAGGCTTAAATTCTATAGCCCGACGGTAGGCGAGAATTGCTTCATCGAGTTTGCCCTCTGAAGCTAAAGCTTCACCCAAATAGCGGTAAGACTCGTCAAAGTCAGGATTTAGCTCAACTGCACGCCTGTAAGCAGCGATCGCTTCTTGGAAACATTTTGAAGCGGTTGAATCGACTAACAGAGATATAAATTCCGATGATTGCCGAATTTTAGCTGGGCATTGCTGTCGGCTGAGCGTGCCATCACCGAGATAATTAAGGAAATTGTCTTTCCCCCCTACATCGGCAGACCGCTTCAGATAGGTAAGGTACAGTTCGTCCACAAAATCTTCATCGCTAAAGTGGGAAGTCACGGACAAAAAAAGTGCGTCGTTGAGGTCGTACAACTCACTTAAGGAATCATTAGTATTAGCTTGTTTAGCGAGGATTTCCCATATCTCTTGATAAGAGTAAAAATTTTCCTGCTTCAACTCTGTTCCCAGTCGATAAAAAGCTTGCCCTAAATCCAGGTAAAATTCAGGAGAATTTGCATTGTTCTCAATACCACGACAATAAGTGAGAATCTTTTCAAAAAAGGGGCTTTCTAATTTGGGCGAACAATTTACTAAATTGCTAGTCTGGTTCTCTAAATTCATCTTACTTCTCGTAAATATACTCTATTTTGATTGAGTTCCAAGTTGAAAGAGGTTTGGGTTAGCTTATCGGTTCCAACCAAATTTACTAAACATTTGCTTGGGAATAATACTAGAAGCTTTTTCTGCCTGTTCTTGAGTCAACACTTGCCACCAGTCGTCTATCTTTTCCTTTTCCATATAACTATCTTGATTTAATTGTAGCTTGGAAAGGGCAGAATCTCTATCCTTTATTTCGTAAAAATTCAAAACTGACTCAAGAAAAGCCTCTGGATTGGCAGCAAAATTTTCCTGTTTCGTACTCAATATTTGAGGATGAAGATTATGAGATTCAATAACTTCCAACCACCCTTTCAGAAACTTTATTGCTTGGGGTAAATACCCACTTTCTATGTGCCAACTAATTTGGTCTGTGATTGACAAAGTGAAATAATTATCACATAGAATTGAATGATACATTATTAGCTGCTTTGGCTCTGTTTGTAAAATCTTGTTGAGATAATTTACAAACAACAGCATTGCTTGGCGAGGGTCACAGATATGAAAAATCATCTTATCCAAATACTCACCGATCAAATCAAAGTTGATTAAACTAGCTGAGATATACCCCATTGACCAACTCATTCCAGAAGCCAAACGGCTTATACTTTCACGTTCGATAATGTTATCAAAAGGATAACTTCCCGATATCGGAATAAAAGGGATAGATAAGCTAGTGGCTAGAGCGTTCACAATTTCAGTTCCTCCAAATTCGGGAAAGGTCACTAACAATATCCCAGGAATTGTCGCATGGGGATTCGCTTTCCGGTGATGAATTTTATTAGATTGGTAATAGCTGCGAATGGCCTGTTCCCGCTTACCCTGCACCAAAAGGACGTTGCCAAGATTGTAGTATGCTTCCGCACAATCAGGATTAATCTCAATAGCCTTTTGGTAGCTAACAATCCCCTCTTCTAGCAGACCGAGTTGTATCTGGATATTTCCTAAGTTAAAATAAGCCTCGTCACCCACAAGTACGGGCTGAAGTTCAATAGCCTTTTGCTGGCAAACCAAAGCCTCTTCTAGCTGACCTCGCTTGGCTAAAACCCCCCCCAATTGGCTATAGGATTTATAAAAATTTGGGTTGAGGTTAATGGCATGTCGGTAAACCGAAACCGCTTCATCTAAATGATTCAGTTTTACTAAAGCTTCCCCTAAGCTGTGGTAAGAATCATAAGAATCGGGATTTAACTCAATTGCTTTCCAATAAGCAGAAATCGCTGCCATCAAACAGCCTGAGAGTCTTAACAATGCCGTAAATTCTCCTGATTGCCTAATTGTAGCAAGAATTTGCTGGCGAGTTAGCGTGCCATTGCCCAAGTTCTGAAGGAAAGAACTTTTGCCGTTTACATCTGGAGAACGTTTCAGATAGGTACGATAAACTTCTTCCACAAAAGCTTCATTATTGAGAGGAGAAGTCGATTGCAAAAAGGTTATATCGTTGAAGTAATCGGAGTTCAGAGAAGCTGAAGAACCATTTTCTTGACTTGTTTTAGATAGAACGTCCTCTAGCTGGAGAGAAAATTGGAAAATTTCTAAGTTAATCTCTGTTGCCAGTCGATAACAAGCTTTTCCTAACTGATAATAAGACAAGAAAGATTCTGGGTTAATTTCAACTGCTTGCCGATAAGCAATAATAGCCTCATCAATACGATTGAGTTTTGCCAAAACTTCCCCCAAATTATGATAAGACCAAGCTGCATTCGGATTGAGCTCTATGGTTCGTTGGTACAAAGCGAGTGCTTCATCAGTACGATTGAGTTTTGCCAAAACTTCCCCCAAATTGTGGTGGACAACGTAGAAATTGGGATTCTGTTCAATAGCACGCTGATAAGCAGGAATGGCTTCCTGTAATTTCCCTTCCCGTTTAAGTTTATTGGCTGTCTCAAAATAGCTTATGCTCATATTTTTATTTGGGCAGGATAGCGCTGGCAAACACTAATGAAGAGGCTTAGCAACTCCCAATCAAAATTAAAATTACCTTAAGATTTGCTTTCGGTTAATTCTTTCAGATCGTAGTTTACCATAACTTCAACTAATTGCTCAAAAGAATATTGAGGCTGCCAGCCAAGCTGCGTTTTTATTTTATCAATACAGCCGACTAGCTGCACGGATTCGTCGGGGCGATAAAATTCAGGCTCAACGGAGACGTAATCTTCCCACTTTAACCCAACTGTGTTGAAGGCGCACTCTACTAACTCCTTGACTGAGTGAGTTTCCCCGCTGGCAATAATATAATCATCAAGGGACTCTTGCTGGAGCATCAGCCACATCGCAGTGACAGCATCTTGAGCATAGCACCAGTCGCGACGCGCTTCAAGGTTGCCTAGTTTTAGTTCCTTAGCAAGCCCGAGCTTGATCATTGCCACAGTGCGGGTGACTTTACGGAAAACAAATTCTGTTCCCCTGCGGGCTGATTCATGGGTGTAGGTAATGCCACAGCAGGTGTAGAGGTTGTACTGTCGCCGATAGTTAACAGTCATCCAGTGGGCGTAAGCCTTAGCCACACCATAAGGGTTGCGGGGACGAAAGGCAGTGCGTTCCGTTTGTGGCGATTCATCGGGTTGACCAAAGACTTCGCTGCTAGAAGCTTGGTAGAATTTAGCATCGGGTTTGCAGCGGCGGATGGACTCTAAGAGGCGGGAAACGCCAATAGCAGTATATTCGGCAGTGAGGGCTGGTTGAGTCCAAGATAGCGGTACATAACTTTGGGAAGCTAGATTATATATTTCATCGGGTTGAGCTTCCGCGATCGTATCCATAAGAGAACACTGATCTAAAAGATCGCCAGAAAGAATGTGGATATCACCAGTGAGATGGCTAATACGTTCCAAATTGCTGGAACTAGATCGTCGAACTAGCCCAAATACTTGATACCCTTTTGCTAAAAGGAGTTCAGCGAGGTAAGAGCCATCTTGCCCAGTTACACCTGTGATTAAAGCCTTTTTTGTCATAAAAAATCCTCGGTTAAGTGGGAAACTCAATAGCTAATGCCCTGAGTGTGATAGTTTGGCGTAGCTCACCAGCCGCGATGCAAGACGCTGGGCGATTGCTCAGTTGAGTCGCGGTTTTAACCGCCTACAGGTTTCAAAATTTAATCACATAATTGCAGATGTTTTAGGTAAGCGAGAAAATTATTAGCAATCACCGCCCAGTCATATTTTTGTTCCACATATTGTCTAGCATTCTCAATCCGCATAATTCTGAGATTGCTATCTTCCTCTGCAAGATACCTAATTGCATCAATAAATTGGTCTATTTCAGCAAGAAAGCAATGTTGACCGTGTTCTAAATTCAATCCCCTAGCTCCAAAAGGTGTAGAGATCACTGGAATACCTGCGGCCAAGTAATCTAGCATTTTTAAATTAGTCCCAGAACCAGAAATCATTGGATTCAATGCAACATCGGCAACTCCCAGAACAACATCTTTAATTGCATCATTGACTAATCCCATAAAGCTAACATTTAATGGAAGTTGTTCTGCGGGAAAAGCCCAACAAATATTTCCTAAAATCAGGAAATTCACTTGAGGAAGGTGACTAGCGATGCTCAAGATATAACGGACTGCTTCCACATTAGGTTGATGCCAACTGCCAATAAATAGTGCAGTAAAGCTTCCGTACAAGCCTAATTGTTTCTTCTTGAGAATCCGTTTCTCCAAAGAAATATAACTAA
This sequence comes from Kamptonema sp. PCC 6506, assembly GCF_000180455.1. Lineage (NCBI taxonomy): Bacteria > Bacillati > Cyanobacteriota > Cyanophyceae > Oscillatoriales > Microcoleaceae > Kamptonema > Kamptonema sp. PCC 6506. The sequence goes on along the minus strand of NZ_CACA01000323.1, from coordinate 69,045 downwards.
CTGACTCAAGATCGCCTCCATTAGGAACCTCAACAAATTTATTAGAATCTACGCCGTACATCTCTTGCATTCGTAAGGCATCATTCTGGCAGCAAACTAAAATCAACTGGCTGAGTTGGCAACACTCATTTTCCACCTGGCGAGTGGCTTCTAAAAGTTCATATCCTTTAGGATAAGGAGAAAAAATGTTTTTCTTAACTTCCACTTGTACATCATGAGCTTCATACCAAATAGGTTGATTGCTAACTTCTTGAATAGCAGGTAAAAGATATGAATTGCAAGCAACCATAAAGTTTGAATCACTTGCAGCCTTCCTCAAAGCTTCCAAGTATGCAGGTGTCAAGTGATATAATTGAGGCATCACAACATCTGTAATTTGTAGTATTCCTGTCTTTGAACGGATAGCTGTCTCTGCTTCTAAATGCTGTGGTGACATGGGGATTCTTGTTTCCAAAACCCCAGGTGCAATTTCTGCATTAAATGGTTGTCCGTTATCTGTAAAGGTGACTAACTCAACATCAAATTTCTTAGCTAAGTGTCGGTATAAATGAAAAACTCGACTTTGACCACCTCCACTAGGCGGAAAAATGGGATAAGTCAAAGCCACTGTAATTTTAGGGCGTTTTCTAACTGTTAATGCTAAAGACGGTGGTGGGGTTTCACTTAACAATTTTGCTAGTCCGTTTTCCCATGTAATGTTTTGCACCAATTGTTTCCCGGCCACCCCCATTCGTTGTGCTTCCTCACGATTTTGGCACAAATAGTCAATGCGTTCAGCAATGGCTTGCGGGCTAGGTGGCACTGAGTATCCAGTTTCTCCATTGCGAACAAACTCATTCGTTCCCCCTGAATCTATGGCCGTAATAACGGGCTTTCCACTCATCATTGCTTCGACAGTAATTAATCCGTAATCTTCATCATAGGGAATGTACAAAATTGCAAAAGCATCTGCATATAAATCTTCAAGTTCGCGATCATTCACAAAACCTAGAAACGTAATTCTAGGATCGTTGCCAGCAAGTTGCCTCAGATCATTCAATTCGTCGCCAACACCTGCAATTTTAAATTGAATATCAGTTTTGACATATTTCATTGCTTCTATTAATATACCAATTCGTTTGCTGCCGTACTCCAGCCGACTCGCTGTAAAGAGATAATCACTTTTGCCTGTCCGTAGATTTCTCAGGATAGGAGGCGGATAAATAGCTTCTGCGGGACAGCCTATAGGAAAATAATCTTTACGGTTAGCAACGTTGTGAGCAATCGCAGCATATTTCTTGATAACACTCGGTGCTAAGCCAATACTATCTAAGAAATGAACTATCTCACGGATTAGAGGGCCTGGAAACTGGAAAGCATCGGCTGGCAAATGCTCTTGATAAGAACGAATCTGATTAATTTTTTGATAAAACTCACTAAGTGCAGCCCTAGTACCTTTATTTTGCTGCATAAATTTCTGCAAGGAAGAAATTTCCCTATTGTCTGTTGTGTAAGTTTCTGGCCAGGTTGCAGGATATGTGTCGTACAAGCCGCGCAACTTGTGAAGCATATAGCAGACATGGTTAGGGTGTTGAACCATCCAAGATGGGTATTTGCCAGAAATAACTAAATCAAAATGACCTAGATCTAACTGTGAAAATTGCCAGTAGTTCTCTATCAATTCCCAGAAATCACTTTCGGGACTTGGCATTTTAATTAAATCAGCCTGATGGGGAGTGTGTTGGTTGATGTGGTGCAACAGGCCCCACCAGAGATTTTCGGCACCGCCAATCCTAAACGGAACAGCACTAGGAGCAAGGATAGCAATCTTCATAATTGTTGACCGATGTGTATGTACTTCAACCGAATTTTTCAGCAGTAACGTCAAATAACCAGCCATCTATCAGATTAAATTCCATTTTGGCAAAACTAGCTGCTTCTAAATAATAGGTCAATAACTTTTGTGTAAAGGCAGTAAAATGCCAATCTCCTTCATAAGCCTGAGTTCCAAATAAGCATTGAAGCAATTTCTGTTGGAGTTCAACTGTTTGATAGTTTTCCGCTTTGAAAAGCTCAAGCAAATCGATTAAGCTTGTAGTTCTAAGCTTCAATATACCTCCACATTTTAACAACCTAGACCATTCTTTTAGTGCTAATTCAGTTTCACAGCGTGGCAAATGTTCTAAGCAATCTTGAGCAATTATTTCTTCATAGAAACCTGATGGTAGCATATGTAGATACCGGATATCTGCTACTAAATCGGGTTTGTGATATTCGTGAAGATCCACATTTAAATAACCACATTTGATATCAAATCCACAGCCGAGATTTAAACGCTGAGGATATTTAGAGTAATCAAATTTATTCAATAACTTAAATTCTTGTGATTCCTGAAATGCGTTGAGGACTTGCTGGCGTTTGCTCCTATCATTACCTAGATACTGAAGATATGAATGTTTGCCAAACTCATCTGCTTCGCGTTTCAAGTAAGTGTGGTAAGCTGCTTGCAAAAAAGCTTCATCACTAAGGTTGTTAGTTTCTTGCAAAAAAAAATCGTCGCTAAGCTTTCTTGTCTCAATTAAATTCTCGTCCATAGTTTTCCAATACTCCTACCGTTTAGCGCCTTAATTTTCTCAGTAAATATTAACGATCTTCTAGCGATCAATACTTCGGATGGTTGTGATTGCCAATGGCATAATAGGGGTTTAAGGCAACTCACGACTCAGTAAAAATCAAATTTTTCAGCCATTTTTTTCCAAAGTATCCAAACTATTGGGTTATAAGCGTGTGGCTGTAAAAGCAAAGCGTAGATACACAGAGGGATCTACTTCTGGTGCGTTAATCAAGTAATAGAAGTCAAACTTAAATTTATCTTTTACTGGATTCATGATCCTCTCTTTAAACGATTGCGGGCTATAAAATCTAGCGTGTCTGTTTCCCCATCCTTCAGCACAATATATCGTTGTCCCTTCATCAAAATTGACCTGGGATGCTAAACTGACTTTAGGATCGGTTTGCGTCGCGGTCTCTGTAAATATATAAAATGGACATACAAAAACAATGCCTCCTGGTTTGATGACTCTTGACAATTCAATAAATAACCTCGTATCTGCGCCACCCTCAAAATGTTCAATAGAGCAAGTCAAAGCAGCCTTTGATGCAAATCCATCCGGTACAGGCATCGAACAAGCGTCTCCACCAATTTGATTATCCTTGATACCTGGTGAATACATAATATCTTGACTAAATGTATTAGCTCCTGTCAATCTATGATAAATTTCTGGAATAGGAGAATTTTCACTAGCTAAATCCACAAAGATATCTTTTGCTTTTAAGTTTAGAAACGAAATACACAAATAGTGTTCCAGGGATTTTTCTCGCAGATTTCCTGAATAATAATTAGGATATCTTGTCCTATATTCAGCTTTTTCAAAATATTTATTATATTCCTCGATATTAATGGCAAAATCTTGAAATTCAATCCCCAAAACAGTTGCCATTTTAAGTATCTTGGCTACAATTTCAGGGGAAGCGTTGTCTATAGCTGTAGCAACTACTTTATATCCAAGCTGTTTGATATCTTCCAGGCTTTCACTAAAACTTTTCTCGACAACCCCTGGTTGATATAAATACTGTTTTTTGTTTTCTAGCGTCTCGCTATTTTCCGGATTTCTCAACTCATGTTCTTTAAAATTTAACTTGTTTTTTCAATTGGCGATAAAGCTTTGGGATCTAGGATTCCTGATAATCTTAGAGCTAATGTGTATCGATCTTTATCAATCAACTTCTCATCCAGAGTTGGGGTGATATTGGATTCAGCAACGAATTCATTACCATTGATTATTTTAGGAGTTTTGTCTCTATAATCCGAGTTTCTTTGTACACCAATTAACTTGTCATCATTAGGTATTGAAGAATAATTCGTAAAAACTTTTGGTTGAGTTATAGCCAATTTATCCCGATTTTTTGAACATGATTGAACAATTTTACTAAAAACTAAGTTGATTGAACTACCATTGAGCAATTCACTTATAGAAATTGCAGAAAAATCACCATTCATGTTCATTTTTACCAAAGAGAAACCTCTTTGTAAAAAATTATATATAAAATCTTGGGGGTGAACTCCATTGTCGTCAAAATGAGAAGAGTTAAAAACCATATAAATAGTAACTTGAGAATTTTGTGTTAATAGATTCTGCATTCCTTTTAAAATTAAAGGTGCAGCGCCTCTAACATCTAGGTTAATTACATTTACTCTCGGAGCTACTCTAAACACTTCATCTAAAAAATAGGTTTCAACTTCAAAAAAATTGTCATCTGCTACAGGAGGAAATAAGTTATTACGTCCGTATATCTCCTTAATTGATATTTTCATTGCTCCTTTTATTAGATCGGGAGCAATGACACTCAGAGCCATTAATTTATTAGGCTGTTGATGATTTGTTGTTTTCAACTCGTATCTCAGCGAAGCGTATTGAAGAATGCGAGATTGAATAGCTCCCGCAGTCATATCGTTAGGCATATTTTTGTCTCCGACTCAAAAAAACAAATATTTTTGTAATTAAAAAGCACAAAGTACTCGCCTTCTGCCAAGAGTTATTAAGAGGTATTCGCTCTAACTAACAGAGACTAAATTTTTGAAACTCAGAAAACTTTAGTTTCAAGCTCAACAGATCGGCGGTAGGCAGCACTCGCTTCATCTACTTTACCTTGTTTAGCTAGAGCATCACCTAAATTATTGTATATCAAAGGGTTGTCTGGATCTAACTCTGCCGATTGACGGTAAGCCTCGATCGCCTTATCCATTTCGTCTATTGCCATAAGAGCTTCTCCCATGTTGTGATAAGACTGACTGGAATTTGGGTCTAAATCCACAGCGCGACGGTAAGCCTCGATCGCCTGCTGCCACTGACCCCGTGCAGCTAAAGCCTCCCCTAATAGATGATGTACCTCATAGTTATCAGGCTTGATATCTATATATAGGACATAAGCCTCGATCGCCTGCTGCCACTGACCCTGTGCAGCTAGAGCCTGCCCTAGCTGGAATTGGGCTTCATGGTCAATTGGCTTCATTTCCAATACTTTTTGACAAATCTCTAAATTATTGGGAGTAAGTTCAATCGCCTTGTGATAACAGGAAGCCGCTTCGTCTAAATCTTGCTCAGTGCCCCTTTGTCTCAAAGCATCCCCTAAATGGCAGTACACCACATCCGAGTTGGGACTAAGTTCCAGAGCTTTTCGGTAACAACCGATTGCTTCATCCCACTGCTGAAGCTGAGTCAGGGCAAACCCTAAATGGTCTTGACCCTCAAGAGAGTTAGGTTCAAGTTTAACAGACTTGCGGTAAGAGGCTACAGCTTCACTCCATCTTTGTAGTCTCGCCAAAGCATCACCTAAGTGCTGATATACGACAGCAGATTCGGGACTGAGTTCCAGGGTTTTTTTGTAAGAAACAATCGCCTCCTCCCACCGCTGCACGATCGCTAAAGTATGCCCCAAATAGTGATGAACGATCGCCGCCCCTGGTTCCAACTCAGCCGCCTGCTTATAAGATGCGATCGCTTCCTCCCATTGACCTGTAGCCGCCAAAGCCGTTCCTAACTTATAACGAAGCCAATAAAAATCAGGATTAAGCTGAATCGCCTTTCCGTAACCAGCAAGAGCCTCTTGTAACTCATTTTTTCCTTGCAGCGCCTCTGCCAACTTCATGTACAATTCCCAAGAACCTGGATTGAGCGCGATCGCCTGACGCAAACACTCAATCCCCTCATCCACCTGTCCCAGCCTCGCCAAAACCTCCCACAAATTTTCATAAGGCAAAGCCGACTCAGCATCGAGTTCAATCGCCTGACGCAAACACCCTAGCGCTTCCTCCAATTGACCTTGGAAGCACAAAGCCTTCCCCAAACTATTATGAAACTCATAAAAATCTGGATATATCTCCACAGCCCGCCTATAAGCTGCAACCGCCCCATCCCAATTGCCCTGGCGTTCCAGCATTTCTCCTAAACCATGCCAAGACCAAGCCGAGTTCGGGTTGAGTTCACAAGCCCGCTGGTAACAGTCTCCAGCCTCTTCCAACTTCCCCTGTTGAGCCAAAACCTCCCCTAAATTATGGTGATACCAAGAGAAATCAGGATTTAACTCAAGACATCGGCGATAAGCCGCCGCCGCTTCCTCCCACTTGCCCGACTGTTTAAATAAGTTGCCTTGGTTAAAATAAGTAGAAACATTGTCTTGATTTTTTTTTAATAAGTCATTCATATCTTTTTATCCAATATTTCTTAGACTTGAAACTTTAAATTCCGGTGCAACAATTGTAGCAGAGAGAGGGAAAAACACAAACAAATTCTGCTCAGACAGCCTGCTCATATTCAAATACTCAATCCAAATGCGAGCAGATTTTGGGCTGATTTATGCCTCAAGCCGAATCCCAGAGTCTTGACAGACCCTTGTCAAATGAGGGCTGTAATAAGGGTCATTGTCAATATACTTTTGCCAACGACTTGCTATAATCTTTGATTCTCGATCCAAGCGCGCTTTCTTCTCTGGACTATCCTCGTAACCCCGACTCTTAGATTCGTGATGGTAAAGAACTACATGAGGCAAGTAAATATTCCGATAGCCCTTTTCTAACATCTTCAAACACAGATCCACATCATTGTAGGCTACAGTTAGCTCTTCATCAAATCCCCCCACACTTTCAAATACTTCCCGGCGACACATTAAACACGCAGCCGTTACCGCTGAAACATTGTTGAGACCTATCGCATTCCCAAAATATCCTGGAATCGATCTAGGCATATGATAATAGCTGTGACCTGCAACTCCCCCCCCTAAACCCATTACAACTCCAGCGTGTTGAATTTTATCATCAGAATATATTAACAAATTGCCTACCGCTCCAATTGAACTTCTCTGAGCTTGTTCAACCATTCCCTCAATCCAATCGGGAGTAATTACTTCTGTATCATTATTCAAAAACAGCAAGTAATCTCCCTCAGCTTTACTAGCAGCGTAGTTGTTAATCTTAGAGAAATTGAAGGGAATATCTAAGAGATAACTCTTAAATCTTTTTGATTCCTTAGCTTTCCATTTCGCTAGAATTTCCGCCGCATGCTTCTCTTTACTACCGTTATCTATAACGATAACTTCGTAATTTGGGTAAACGCTTTTAGTAAAGATAGACTCCAAGCAGTTATCCAACACATCGCCTAAATCCTTGGTGGGAATGATGATACTCACCCGCTTGTAATCAGTAATTTTGTAGCGGACAATAAAATGTCCCAAAAAGTCAGGAACACTTTCCACTTGTCCCGGTTCACCCCTTCTGTCAATAGCCTCTTGCAAAGCTTTTTGAGATGCTTCGTAGGCATAGGGTTTTGCATCAGTGCCCCCAGCAGCAGAACCAGCGTGCATTCTCCAGTGGTAGAGAACTTTAGGAATGTGAAAGATTTTGTCAGTTTTTTCCGTAAACCTCAAAACTAAATCGTAATCTTGACCTCCCTCAAAACCTACTCTAAAACCACCAATTTTGTTGATTAACGATCGTCTGTAAGTTCCCAAATGACAGGTATACATCCGAGATAAAAATGAATCAGGACTCCATTCTGGCTTAAAAAACGGATTTATTAATTCCCGATCTTGATAAATCTTATCTTCATCTGAATAAATCATGTCCGCTTCAGGATGGCGGTTCAATAGCAACACTACTTCATACAAAGCTTCAGGTGTCAGAGTATCGTCGTGGTCTAGTAGCGATATAAATTCTCCTGTAGCCAACTCCAAAGCCGAGTTAGAACTGAGAGAAATATGACCGTTTTTAGTTCTATAAACTACTTTAATTCTACTATCTTTAGCTGTATATTCTGACAATATTTGCTTCACATGAGTAGCCGTTGATGCGTCGTCAGCAATACACAATTCCCAGCAAGGATAGATTTGATGCAAAACCGAGTCTATGGCTTCCCTCAGATAATTTTCAGGCGTATTATACACAGGCATGATAATACTAATCAGTGGCTTGTAGCTAAAGATTTCTACCGTCTCAGCCATCTTTCGCAAATCTGCTTCTCTAGGGCTGTTCTTAGCACGCCACCTTGTGTAAGCTGAGTCTTGACCGAGAAATAGTGCATCTCGGAGATTTTGATAATCCAAACCAAAAAGTTTTGGGTCGAGTTTGCTCGCCGTTTCGTAGGCTTCCAAAGCTTCAGAAAGCCGCTCTTGTTTAGCTAGAGTTTTCGCTAAATTGTAGTAAGACCAACCAAAAGTAGAATCTACCTCGATCGCTTGGCGGTAAGCGATAACAGCTTCATCTAGGCGATCTTCTTGTTGAAATACGTCTCCTAAGTTATGGTAAGACCACACAAATTGGGGATTGAGTTCAATCGCTTTACGGTAAGAATTGATAGCTTGTTCCAGTTTACCTTCCGCTCTGTGGAGATCCCCTAAGTTGTGGTGAGTCCCGAAGTAGTTTGGGTTAACTTCGAGCGCTTTGGTGTAGGCTGCAATCGCTTCCTTGACTTTCCCTTTTGCTTGAAAAGTCTCGCCTAATTTGTGGTACTCCGTATCTGCGCCAATGCCAATATTATCAATAGCTTTGCTGGAAGGTGCGATCGTTAAGCCATCACCCCCATGCACTGTTTTTGTCACCCCTTTTTTTTTTAACACCTCTTCCAACCGCGCCGAAATCATCCGATCGCTAGGCTGAATCTGCAACGCCATCTGATAAAAAACGATCGCCCCATCTAACCAACCCTGTCTCACCAAAGCATCAGCCAACCCTACATAAAGATCGGCATCATTCGGCGCAATCTCCAAGGCCTTATGATACAGTTGCACATCATCCGGGTTGTACTCGATCGCCTCCCGATAAAGCTTACTCGCCGCCTCTAAATCCCATTGAGCCCTCTGTCTAATCGCATCAGCTAATTTTTGAGGTAGCCAAGGCAGATCCGGCTGAATCTCCGCAGCACGGCGGTAAGACGCGATCGCCTCATCCCACTCTTCCTGATGCTCTAAAGCTTGCCCCAAATTGTAATGAGCCCAAGCAAAATCAGGGTTAAGTTCCAACGCCCGCCTATAAACAGGAACCGATTCCTCCCAACGTTCCAGCTCAATTAGAGCATCTCCTAAGTTATTATGCGACCAGAAGAAATCCGGGTTAAGTTCAATTGCACGGCGGTAAGCTGCGATCGCCCCCTCCCAATCTTCCAGCTTCACCAAAGCCTCAGCTAAATTACTATGCGTTCCAAAATGGTCAGCATTAAGTTCAATTGCCTGCTGGTACGCCGCCGCCGCTTCTTCCCAGCGTTCCAGTTTCATCAAAGCATCGGCTAAATTGTTCTGCGACCAGAAAAAATCATTTTTTGCTTGATTCGCACCAGCATAAGCCTCAGCAGCTTCTTCCCATCTTTCCAACTTCACCAGCGCATCGCCTAAATTATTATGCGACCAAGAATGATCGGGATTTAACTTAATTGCGCTTAAGTAAGCAGGAACAGCCTCCTCCCACTGTTCCAACTTCATCAGCGCATCAGCTAAATTATTGTGCGACCAAGAATGGTCAGGATTTAACTCAATTGCACGGCGGTAAAAAGCAACCGATTCTTCCCACTTCTCTTGATTCTTAAGGATTTCCGCTAACTCGTGGTATCCCCAAGAAGAACTAGGATTTAACTCCAATCCCCGACGATAACAATCAATCCCCTGCTCTACTTTCCCTTGTTCCAAGAAAGTTTTAGCTAAATTAATATATTCATCTGCTGTTGCCTTACTCGGATCGAGATTAAACGCTCGATACCAACATTCTGCGGCTTCCTGTGGCTTCCCTACCTGCGCCCAGAGTTTAGCAAAATTGCGGTAAGCACCAGCGAAATCTGGTTTAATCGCGATCGCCTTTTGAAAAGCTGCGATCGCCGATTGCCATTGTTGCTGACCCCCATAAAGACTACCCAAATTAGCGTAAGCCTCAGCAAAATTCGGGTTAATTTCCAAAGCTTTGAGATAACAGTTTTTTGCATCCTCTACCTTGCCCATAGCTTGGAAGGCATTCCCCAATAATTTGTATATTGCCGCATCCGGTTTAAGTTGTAGCGATCGCCTACAGGCCGCGATCGCTTGGGGGAATTTCCCTTGGGCTAAATACCCCTCCGCCAAGATATTGTATGCTTCTGGGTCTTCTGTACTAACACCGACTGCTGGTGCCGCAGGGCGCTGCTTAACAGTACCATTTGCCCTACTTGCCGAAGGCAGAGTATCCATACCCTGACTTGCCGAAGGCAAAGTATCTACACCCCGACTTGCCGAAGGCAGAGTATCCACGCCTTGACTGGCTGAAGGTAGAGTATCTATAGCCTGCCTTGCCGAAGGCAAAGTATCCACGCCCTGACTTGCAGTTTTACCATTCGTAGCCTTCAATTCAATCGCTTTTCTATAATAGGGGGCGGCTTGCTCCAAATTACCCGCTTGCTTGAGAGCATCCCCCAAATTTTGGTAAGCCTGGGCCAAATTAGGATTTAATTTAATGGCACGGCTGTAACAATTAACTGCCTCCTGTAGCTTCTGCTGCTGCAACAGGCTATTACCCAGATTCAGGTGTTCCTCTGCCGTTGCCTTTTCCGGTTCCAGAGTGAATGCCTGATACCAACAATCTTGAGCTTGGGCATCCTTGCCCATTTGGGCTAATACTTTAGCCAAATTCCGGTATACTCCCGCGAAATTTGGCTTCAGCGCGATCGCTTTTTGATAATGAGTGATGGCCTCCGACCATTTTTGCTCAGCGGCGTAAATACTGCCCAAGTTCGCATAAGCTTCAGCAAAATTTGGCTGAATTTGAATTGCCTTAGCATACCAGTGCCTTGCCTCCTCAACGCGACCTTGAGCTTGGAGGGCATTGCCCAAAGTTTTTAGAGCCTGTGCAAAATCGGGTTTTACCTTCAGGGCTTGTTCGCAAGCAGCGATCGCTTCCTCTACTTTCCCTTGGGATAAATAGATTTCTGCCCGTTGGTTGAAATGAACCGCACTCGATTCGGCATTCACTGTCGATTGCATATTTGCACAAGCTCCAGAAGCAGCAATAATTTAGTTATGACTTAGCAATATTAACTCAAGATGCACGCCTTAACGCTGAAAATTTTAGCGATCGCGTGAGATGGTTAGTTATTGACCTGTGCTGCTGACGCTCACCCTTGCGATCCTGTTCCCGGCTACCTGCTATCGCCTGCATATCTCTATACAAACTGAATCAGGGAATATTGGCGAGATCGGCTCAAAAATCGCGATCGCCACAAAATCAGAGTCAGGAACCAAGTTAGCGGGATCTCTGTGCCAGTCTGATAATTGTTATAATATATGGATATATTCTTGGGAGAATGCCCGTGTCGCCTTGGCCTAGTTTAGTAACTGCCTCAGCTTTACTCGTCTACTTAGTTTTCATCATCAACGTCGGGAGAGCTAGAGCTAAGTATAAAATATCTCCCCCCCAGATGACAGGGACTCCTGACTTTGAGCGCGTGGTGCGCGTTCAGCAGAATACTTTAGAGCAACTTGTCATCTTTTTGCCGTCACTGTGGCTATTTTCCGAGTTTATCAGTCCAATTTGGGCTTCTGGAATTGGTGCATTTTGGTTAGTTGGGCGCATTTTATTTGCTTGGGGTTACTATCAAGCTGCGGAAAAACGTATGCTCGGTTTTGGAATTACTTCCTTTGCTAATTTTACTCTCATTGGAGGTTCTTTAATCGGCATAATTTTGCAATTATTTAATACTTCACCATAGCTAATTGAGTCAGATTAACTTAGAATTGCTATAAGCTTCCTTCCACCCTTAATTCTATTCCCTTCTTCCTTCTTCCCTAACCCCTAGCCCCTTCTTTACCCTAGCTATATTTAGGAGAAAATATGTCAGAGAAAGAGAAAGATAAAGTTAAATTTGAAATCAGCCAACACCTCTTTGAACAGCTTTCTGAATGGCAAGATAAAATGGAAGCAGCAGATCGATTAGCCGATGAGTCAGAGAAAAGGGAAACTATAACTGAAACTCATCCAGATATTTATGAAAATCCTTCAAAAACAGATAATTTCTAGTCTGGGAATTACATTATTTTTGGCAGCATTCTCTGTAATTCCTGCCTTGGCTAACCCTTTGACTAATAGTCAAATTCAGCGGGTGAATAGCGGTTTATTTAGATCGAATTCTCAAGACTTTTTTGAGGAAGGTAGACGTAAATTAGACAGAGAAATTGAAATTTTGCTCCAAAGACTGTTAACCTCCGATCGAGAGATACTTGAGATTGATGAGGAACTGCGATCTGAGCTATGCAGCGGGGAAGTGAGAATATCGGCGCAACAGTTAGATAGAATGGACAATCACCAACTCAACACTCTTAATGCAAGAGTTAAAGAGATTTGTACGGCTAATCCACATAAAGCTGAGGCTATAAATTGATATAATAATATCATGTCCGGCAAATTACTTGCGCTCTGTCAAAAGCGAGAAGCCGAAGCCGCGAGCGAAGCGTGGCGGGAAGCGAAGCAATTCGCTTGCGTTTTGGATGACAAGTATTTAACCAGACATGATATAACGTAGTAATGACGACGAATCGAGAAGAAATGGAAAAACTGAAATTATTAATGCTAGAAGCGGAAACGGCGGGTCAATTAGCTGCCTTAATTATTGACTTCACCCATGAAGAAATAATGCAGGTTTATAGGGAACTCGTACTAGAACAGCAAGCGAGAATTCAGGCAATTTGGAAGACATATTGGTTGAATAGCTAATATCAACTCTGGGTTTATTATCCCTTTTTCTTATAGTCCGCGTAGGCGGACTTAGTTTGTGTAGTAGCGATTTCAATCGCCGACAAATAAAGGGGATAACTAACCCGATTTAATATTAAAGCATTTTTTCCAAAAATTGCTTGGCGCGATCGCACTTCGGGTTACTGAAAAACTCCCTCGGCGGTTCATCCTCAGCTACTTTTCCGCCATCCAGAAATAATATCCGGTGAGCTACTTCCCGCGCAAATCCCATCTCGTGAGTGACAATTGCCATTGTAATTCCCGTCTGCGCTAAAGCTTTCATCACATCTAACACTTCTTTAACCATTTCTGGATCGAGTGCAGAAGTCGGTTCGTCCATTAACAAAATTTCCGGTTCCATTGCCAAGGATCGCGCGATCGCCACCCGCTGTTTTTGTCCTCCCGACAGCTTAGAAGGGTAAACCTCCGCCTTATCTGACAAACCTACTTTTTCAAGTAATTCTAATCCCTTTTGATGCGCCTCATCCTTAGCAACCTGCTTCACCTTTATAGGCGCATAAATCACATTTTGCAGTACCGTCATGTGCGGGAATAAATGAAAATGTTGAAATACCATCCCTACTTTCTGGCGAATTTTCAGAATATCTACATTCGCCGAAGTAATATCAACTCCGTCAATGTAGATATTTCCAGAAGTAGGAATTTCCAGTAAATTTAAACAGCGTAAAAAAGTAGACTTACCGCACCCGGAAGGGCCGATAATAGCAATCACTTCTCCTTGATTAATCTCAGTGCTAATCTCGCGCAAAACCTTGAGATTCCCAAAGGATTTATAGAGTCTGTCAACCTTAACTGCTACTTTGGAGTCTGCGTTCGAGTACATTTGCCCCCCAAGTTAAACTAAGCACCATTAAGTAGTAAATTATTCCCACAAATATCAAAGGTTCAAAGTAAATATACTTCTCTGCTCCGACAATTGTAGCGCGACGTAGCAAATCTTCTACGCCAATTACTGAAACTAAAGCTGAGTCTTTCAACAAAGCAATACTTTCATTTACCAAGGCAGGCAAAATATTTTTTAAAGCCTGCGGTAAAATAATATCCCCCATCATTAGTTTGTAGGGAACACCAAGGGATTCTGCTGCTTCCTTTTGCCCTTTATCTACAGCTTGAATTCCAGCGCGAATTGTTTCGGAGATATAAGCCCCAGAATTGAGGAAAAAAGTAATCACACCAGCTTGCAGCGCTGATATATTATACCCCGTAAGCTGTGGCGTTGCAAAGTAAACTAAAGTTAACTGCAAAATTAGGGGCGTTCCCCGGAAAATTGAAGTGTAGCCATTGGCAAATAAGGAAAGCGGTTTAATGGTAGAAATCTTAAAGAGAGACAGGACAATTCCCCAAATAAATCCCAAAAATGCTGACAGCAGGGTAAATGTTAATGTGACCCAGATTCCGCCTAAGATAAAAGGCAGATTTGGCAATATTTTGCCAAAATCTAGACCGAACTTTGGGGTAGCGGCTGGCTGATCTGTAGTCGGTTCTTGAGCTATTGGTCGAGAAAACCACTGAGTAGCTAGTTCCTTAAGTTTACCATTGTCTTTCATTTGCTGGAGGACGCGATTAAACTCTGGAACTAATCTCGAACCTTTGGGAAAGGCGATCGCAGAACCGCTTTCTTCAGTATTAGGAATTACATTAAATTCCAAGTCGGGATTTGATTCTGCATAACCCTTAGCGACAGTATCTTCAATTATCCCGGCAGTCAATCGATTGGATTTAACTTCTTGAATGATATCAGCAATTTTATTTAGGGAAACTACCTCCACTCCCGCCATCTTTTTGACAGCTTCCTGCTGAATACTTCCCAGTTGTACGCCTACTTTCTTACCTGCTAAATCTTCAGGTTTGGTTAGTTTGCTTCCTTTATTAGCGACAATTGTATTTTGAGCTTCGTAATAAAGATCGGAAAAATCAACATTTTTTTTTCGTTCAGGTGTGGGAGTCATCCCTGCCATTACAAAATCGGCTCGCCCTGCTTGCAAAGCAGGAATTAAGCCGTTAAAATCCATACCGATGATTTGGAATTGATAGCCTAATTCTTTCGTAATATATTTGGCGATATCTACGTCAAAACCGATAATTTCATTACCACTAACAGCGGTATCTTTAAATTCATAGGGCGGGTAATCAGGGGAAGTCGCCATTGTTAAAGTCTTGTTGGCGGTTTGAGAATAACTCGCGATCGCAATCAAGGAGAAAGCGACGGCGATCGCAACCACCATCAAGGATTTTAATTTTTTCCACCGTTTCATCTTCAGCATTCCCCTTAACAATCCCAGCAAACTAGGTAAACACTTCTGTGGCTTAGTTTAATGCGCCACCGTCCCGGCAGTCAAGATATGGCTAGGACGGCGGCGCTATCAACAATTATAGTAAGTCCTCTTCCCAATAGATAATTATCCCATAAATTTACTTGTAGGGTACATAAATTAATGCACCCTACTTAAATGTTTAGAAAGTAAAGCTAGTTCGCAGAACTCCTACCCATGTTGTATCATTGTCGCTGTCGTGATCTGTATTGGTAATCACATAAAAGCCAGGGGTAACGCTGATAAAGTCATTCACTTGGATGCGATATAGAGCTTCTACATGGAGAGAAGTAGCATCATCTCTATTACTCTTAATATCATTCTCAGTCACCTTTGGCGGTATACCAACAATGATGCCACCAAGGTTGCCTTCTTTCAACAAATCCGGGAAAGCAAAAGCGATCGCACCGTTCCAAATCCCCGCACTTGCATCTCCCCCAGACAACTGTTTAGCATCTACATATCCTACCCAACTTGCAAGGGCAAATCGAGGGGAAAGTTGCCAACTTACCTCAAAACCGTAGTGATTTCCTCTGGTAGCTTCTTGGCCAAAAGGCTCATTAGCATTATTGCTGCCGGTGCCGATAGACAAGTTAACATCATTGCGGCGGGAGTAACTTCGGACATAACTTAATGCCAGATCGATCTGAGGAGTTGGTGAATAGGTCAATTGAGCTAAAGCGCCGTAGCTACCATTAAAAAGTCCGTTACCTTCAGTAGGATCGGCGGCAGTATTAGCGAGATAGCTCAAAGTTAAATTCAGCTTATTTCCTAATCGATGATTAATCGCAATTCCTGTTTCTCCAGGGGTGTTGTAAATAGCAGGATTGAAGGCCCCAAATCGAGAAACAGCACCGTCAGCGGAACCCGCTAAATAGGGATTAATAATCGGGCCCACATCGTCAGAAGTAAGTCCTTTTGCCCCAATTTCAACAGTAGTGTTATTACCAAGGGGAAAGAGATAGCTTAATTTATCGAGAATGATTTGGGAACCGTCATCGCCGTCAAAGTTCGTGCGAGTCATTGGGGTTCCAGTTGTGCGATCCAACCTCGCCATATTTCTCGCTTGCAACCTGGTTCTCAATCTGTCTTCGCCAGTAAAGCTAGTGTCGAAATTCAAGCGCACCCGGTAGCCAAAGTTTGTATTAGTATTATCATCATCAGCAGTGCCATCTCCGAAGGTATCGGTGATTCCCCAAATGGTTTCTCCATTTAGCTTGGTTGTGGTTGAGAATTGATTGGCTTCGAGTTCCGTTGCCCGCGCTTCTAAGCTATCTACTCGACCTCGCAGAGTAGCTAATTCGGCGGCAAATTCTTCTTGCAATCGTTGCAATACTGCTAAGTCTTCTTTGGTGACAAAGTTAGCTGTAGCTCCACCTATTAATCTGGTAATTTGGTCTAAGCAAGCGTTTAATCCTGCGGCAAATTCGTAGCGAGTTAATGCTCGGTTGCCGCGAAATGTGCCATCGGGATATCCCGCTATACAGCCATATCGTTCTACGAGGGATTGTAG
Organism: Kamptonema sp. PCC 6506; assembly: GCF_000180455.1. NCBI lineage: Bacteria > Bacillati > Cyanobacteriota > Cyanophyceae > Oscillatoriales > Microcoleaceae > Kamptonema > Kamptonema sp. PCC 6506. The sequence goes on along the minus strand of NZ_CACA01000323.1, from coordinate 52,421 downwards.
GGCTTGAAATGCCCAATCTGTGGGCTGTACGTCGGATAGTTGAGATACTGATGTCACCTGACTCATGGAGTTGGTATCTTGCGATTTAGATACAAATTCTATCTGAGTAGGATGATTTTGCTCTGGCTCAATTGCAGTGGGTTGCGATTGCTTTACTTCGTTGGCAATGACGATGGGGGCAACTGCGTTTGATGTGTTGGTAATATCATCAATTTCCGAGTCAAATTGCTTTAGTTCGTTGGTAATTGCAATGGCATCTGTAGTATCAGGAATTTGATTAACAGCAGCCGTTTTTTCTGTAGCAATAGCTATGTTTTCTACTAGCAAAGCATTGCTAATAACAGCTAGGAAAAACCAGAAACTTTTCCCGAAAAATTTTGACATTGTTGCTACTCACACCTAATTATAACTAGGGACTAGGGGCTAGGGGAAGAAGGGACTAGGGGCTAGGGGCTAGGGGTTAGGGGAAGAAGGGAATAAGCTATTACGCATCTAAATCGAATACAAAGACGGGCAGGATGCCCATCCCACAAGAAGCTCATAAAAACTGACTGTCAAATTAGATGCGTAGCAGCTTAGAATCAGCGAGGCTACGATGCTCAGGGAAGAAAGGAATAGAATCAAACAGCTAGGATAGCAATAACAACTATCCAGCCAAATTTGATTTGACCACTAAAATTAGATGCTCTCGATCTTGAATAACTTGAATATTACTGCCTTATGAAATTTTTTCTGTCAAATTTGATATTTTTTAACGCTGGAAAGGAAAAAATTTACAAATTCCTTTCCTCCCTGCTTCTAAGGTAGCGACTCTAGGCATAACTGCCGGAAATCATCTCCTCGCTGCTCAAAATTCTGGTATTGATCGAAACTAGCACAGGCTGGTGACAGCAGGACAACTTTCGCGTTATGCTCTTTAGCAAGTTCCGAACTCCGGGAAACGGCTCGTTCCATTGTTTCTACTATTTCCCAGTTGTTGTAATTAGCTTGTTGTAAACGCTTGGCGAAGGTGTCAGCAGCGTTACCAATTAGTAAGACGGCGGCGGCTTTGGCTTGAATGGTTTCGATCCAGGCGATATCGTCGCCTTCTTTGGCTTCACCGCCTGCAATTAGGATCGCGGGTGTCGCAACGGAGGCTAATCCGACTTCGGCTGCGTCGTAGTTGGTGGCTTTGCTATCATTAATAAAGTCTATGCCGGCCCAAGTGCGGATGTGTTCGAGGCGGTGGGACACTCCGGGGAAATTAGTAATTGCTTGGGCGATCGCATCTTTTTCAATTCCTGCTAAACGCGCTGTCGCTACTGCCATCAATAAATTCTGCTGATTGTGAGATCCTACCATCCGCAAAGAATCAACGGGCAGAATTTTTTCACCCAGCGCGATCGCCCATCCATCTTCAATATACGCACCCCGCGCCGGATCTCCCAACAATTCCGCTTTACCGTTAACACTTGTCCAGCAAGCTTTTGGCCAACTTTCAACCCCTTTTTCGCGCAAATAAGGGTCATCTCCATTAATCACTTGTAACTCGGATTGCTTCAGCAAATGGGCTTTAATGTTGTAATAATTTTCTAAGGTTTTGTGGCGGCTGAGATGATCGGGAGTAAAAGTCGTCCAAATACTAATTCTAGGGGCAATTGACGGCGATGATTCAATTTGATAACTGCTCATTTCTGCAATTACCCAATCGGGAGGCTTTTCGCCCAAAGCTAATTCACAAGCAGCATAGCCAATATTGCCACAAGCCGGAGCGTAAAAACCCGCTGTTTGAAAGATAGCAGCAATCAGGGCGGTTGTGGTGGTTTTGCCATTAGTGCCGGTGATCCCAATCCAAGGCTGAGATTGCAGATGTCGCCACGCGAGTTCTACTTCTCCTATTGTCTCAATTCCGAGCTCTCTGGCGCGGATTAATGCTGGTAAATCCCAAGGAACGCCAGGGCTCACAACTATTAATTTTAAAGGTGTTGCTGGTGCAAATGAATGGCACAACTCAACTGCAATACCTTCTGTTGCGAGTTCCTGTTGTTGCTGTTGTAAGATTGGGGAGGAGGCGCGATCGCTCAGCGTTACTGAGTAACCTTCCCGTTTTAATAGTCGCGCGGCGGCAATTCCCGATCTTCCCAGACCGATAATGTGAGCATTGGGCATAGATTAAATGGCAGCGTCCCTGGTTTGACCAATCTTTATCTTACAGTAAAGCTAGCCCAAAAGTTGCCAGCGATCGCAGATATTATCCCTGTGTCCTGAGAGCCAAAGACCGACAAAGGAGGACTTAAGCTATTAGACAAGGACTTTAGTCCCTGGCAGACCAAGCTCAGGTAGTTAACACCAGTAAGTTTTCACATATTCCTTAATTACAGGTTGAAGAGTGAAAAGATTTTGTTCTCCTTCCCTAATTTTTTCAATCAAATTGCGTCTTCCCAAAGATTGAATTACTTTGCACAATTTGCCATGAGATAATTGTAGATGATCGGGAATTTTTGCTAGGGAAACAGGCACATTTTCACTGGCTAACCAAGACATTACTTGTTTTTCCGACTCGGACAAGCGATGAAAAGATTGATGTAATACTGCTTCTAAATCTCCGAAAAATAGGGTATGATAGGATAAGGCTTCGGCAACGCTACCGTTAAACACATCTTGAATCATCGTTGCCACTATTTTTAACCATAAAGGATTGCCTCCGTAGGGTTCAATTAGTTCTAACCATTTTTCCTCATCAGCTAATCCTTTTTCTCGCAGAATTGCCATTGCCCCTGCACCTAATCCGCTGAGCTCTAATGAGCGAACGGGTTGATTTCCGCCTTCTAATATAGATATTTCTTTGGGTTTATCGGAACTTATTAATATTAAACAACTGTTATGATATAGTTCTGCTATTTGTTTGAAGAATGTACCGTAATTTTCATGGTCTGGTTTATAGTTTCCCGCTAGTTGTCCGCTGCTGTTGAGGGTTTGTACGTCATCTAGTATCAGGAGACAGCGGTATTTTCGGAGGTAATCTAGTAGGGGCAATCCCCCCGCGTAGGCGTAGCCAGCCGTAGGCATCGCCCTTTCTTCGGAATTTGGGGCGGGTACGGAATTTGGGGCGGGCACGGGGGCACCGCCCCTACAGAATTGGACTATATTTGTTTGGAGTGTTTTTAGGGGTGGGGAAGTGCTTAGACTTCGCCAGAAGATGTAATCGAATTCATGTTTGATTTGTTCTACTAGGTGAACTGCGATCGCGGTTTTGCCGATGCCTGTTATGCCTAATATGGCGACTAAGCGGGTGTTTTCGTGTAAAATCCACTGTTTGAGGGTGGAGAGTTGGGGGGTGCGATCGTAAAAACTACCAGATTTAGGCATTTCACCTAAATATTCGCGTATTTTGGGTTTAGCGTTGCCTTTGTTTATAGGTTCTTCATCGGGTGGTGAGTTGGGAACTTTTGGGGAATGTGAAGTATTTTCACAGAAGTTAATTTTACCAATTTGTACAATATCTTTATTAAATTCATTAAAATTCCAAATATTTGCAAAGTTTAATCGCTCGAATGTATATCTAAAATTTGATTTATTGATTTCTTCGCCTGATATTTCTGAAAGTAGCTTCCATAATTCTGATGCAATATCTTTGATGTGACCTTCAGTGCAGTAAGATTCATCTGCTATTTTTGAGTATTTCTGACCTTGTAAAGTGCCCCGCAGTATCATTTCTTGCAGATTATCTAAGTGTTTTCCCGTATTGACAAAAACTAGGTCGTCGGCAAGTTTTAAGACTTCTTGAACGTCCATAGGTCGGTGGTGTAGGAGTTTAACTTATTATATCCTACTTTCTCCTACTTTGGTAGGTTGTTTAAATTCCTACTTTTTCCGACTGCCAAAAATGAAGTTTTTGTAGATGATGTGTGCATTAAAGATTTCCACCCAACAAGTATGAAACGAATTTTCGGTGTTTTTTTGTTCTAGGCTTGACTATTTCTACTCTTGCTTCTAACATCCCAGCCAACTCTCAAAGCAGTACCGAGGTTTTTGAAGATCCAACGGTAGGAGACAATATTCCAGTTGATGTAGTAGTAAAAGGTGCCAGTGGGTTAAATGCTGAGGCTCGTCAGCAAGGCGCAAATGCTTTTTGCAAGTATAAAAGTTTTACTCAAGCGCTACCGAATTTTCGGTACGAACGTGATAGTACCATCGGTACTATGCAGTGGGATCGAAAAACCGAGGACTGGGTATTTTGTGAAAGCTGTAAAAGTTACCTGACGAGAGTAACTTGTAAGCAATAAGTCGATCATTGAGGGGATCATCCCGATGCGTGCAAATATATCCGTAGGGGGGAAGCATTCGGGCGAATAATTTATGGGTTTTACCAATAATTTATCTGCCGGAATGCTTCGCCCTTATCTTCCATAAAGAGCGATCGCCCTTCCTTTCCTAAAGCGCGATCGCCTCCAATATAATACTATAATTACATAAAACTAATTAAATTTCTTGAATGTCTTATGACAATGCCTGCAAATATCTCTCGGAAAAATACCCAACAGAATTTGCCACCTGGATATTAGGACAAACTCCCACATCCGTTGAAATCCTAATTATTAACTTAAGCAGAAGGATTATCTCCCTGATTCCGTTGATTTAACAAAATATCAAGAGTCCGACGATTCTCCGTTTGAAGACCACGAATCTCCTCTTGTTGTTGCACAATTATTTTGTGTTGTTCTGCCATCATTTGAAATAATTGTTGCCGTTCTTCTCTGGCCTCTGCTGCCACATTTGCTAATGCTTGAATCACGCGAGCATTACTATCTGCTATACTAGCTGTAATCTCTAGTCTGGCACCTAGAGCATCTAACCGATCGTCATTCCACCGCTCTATACTCATAGACTTTTCTCCTTTACTCTACTTTTTAAGATAGTTTTAGTTTTAGCTCTTTTTGGGTTATTCTGCGTAGGCGTAGCCAGCGCTACCCAATAATTGGGCGGATATTCAGCCTGACATCATATATCAAACGCTGCTCGATCTGCTAGTATCTTTTAGCAAAAAACAAATCCGCCTCGGCAAGAGATACGATCCAAACAATAAACATCTCAAAGCAATTCAAAATCCCACCTACAAGGTTTTAACCTTTGACAATTTGACCAAAATCTGCTAACACCCGCGCATGATTCCGCAACAAACCTAATAAGTTTAACCGATTTTGCTTAATTTCTGGATTAGAATCCATCACTAAAACACTTTCTGACCCATCAAAAAAGTTGCTAACTGCCGGAGCAATTTCCGCTAAACTTTCTACCAATTGCTGATAATTTCTACTTTCCTTAGATGCCTGAGTTTTCGGCACTAACTGCACGATTGCATCATTAAAAGCTTGTTCAGATGACTTTTGGAATAACTCTGGACGTACAAGCGTTTTAGGTTCCAACTGCATCTTATCTAAATCGCCTTGACCTGCTAGGCGAGTTGAACGATTAACTGTTTCGTAAATCTTATCTAATGTGCCGTTATCGCGGATTTGTTGGAGGAAAACAGCCCTTTCTAACGCATCCAATAAATCCTGCAACGCCCGTTCAGTATATTCTGGATCGTTTTCTCCCAAAACTGCATTCACCAAGTCATAATCAATGCCTTTTTCTTCTTGTAATAGCGTGCGGATGCGTTGCAGGAAAAAGTCAGACAAGTCTTGCTTCAAACATACGTACAGCGTGCGGATGCGTTGCATGAAAGAGTGATATTCGTCTGACTGCGAATCTGGCGGTGCTAGCTTGCCAGTTTTGGTAAGAGATTCTAATTGGGTAAATTCTACAACTTTTACGATTAATTCGTATAAGTCTAGGGGCAATTGTGCCGCCCAAGTTATGTTAATTACCGCATTGGCTGATCGCCTCAAGGCAAAGGGGTCAGAGGAACCTGTTGGTTTCATTCCTAAGCTGAAGATACTTACTAAAGTATCTAATTTATCGGCTAAGGCGACAACTTGACCTGTCAAACTTTGCGGTAAAATATCCCCTGCACCTCTAGGCAAATAATGCTCAAAAATAGCCGTTGCTACTGGTTCCGCTTCGCCGCTAGCTAAGGCGTATTTCTGCCCCATTATTCCTTGCAATTCTGGGAATTCGTAGACCATTTGGGTAACGAGGTCGGCTTTACAAAGTAAGGCGGCGCGTTGAATGTTGTTGCGTTCTTCCTCTGTTACTTGCAATTGGTCGGCAATTAAGTTAGCGATTTTGCTGAAGCGATTAATTTTATCCCGAACTGTGCCTAAATTTTCTTGAAATGTGACTTTTTCTAATTGCGGTAAATAGCTTTCTAGGGGTTTAGCCAAGTCGGCTTTATAGAAAAAGTCGCCGTCAGCTAAGCGAGCACGAACTACTCGCCCGTTACCAGTGGCAATTACATCGGATTTGGCTGGATCGCCGTTGGAAATTGTGATGAAATAAGGCAATAATTCGCTAGAAGCTTCGCTTTTCAGGATGGGGAAATAGCGCTGATTTTTGACAATAATTGTGGTAATTGCTTCGGGTGGCAATATCAAAAATTCTTCGTCAAATTTTCCGACTACTGCTGTCGGCCATTCGACTAAGTTTGTGACTTCTTCTAACAATTCAGTGGTAATATCGGCTTTGCCGCCTTGTTTTTTCGCGGCTGCTTCTACTTGTTCTCGGATTTTAGTTTGGCGCTTTTCGGGGTCAACTTCGATGTAGGCGGAACGTAGGGATTCTAGATAATTCTCCGCTTTGGAAATGGCGACTGGTTGCGGGTGTAAAACTCGATGTCCTTGGGATATGCGATCGCTGTTTACTGTCTCTGAACCATTGACTAATGTTATTGGCAAAATTGCATCATCTAATAATGCTACCAGCCAGCGAATCGGTCGGGGAAATTTTAATTCTCCGTCTCCCCAACGCATTAATCTTTTTCCTTCCAATTTGCTAATCCACTGGGGAATTAGTTCGGCTAAAATATCTGCTGTGGGGCGGCCGGGGATTTTTTTAAGGATAAAAATAAAGTCGCCTTTGTCGGTGGGACGAATTTCTAAGCTGTCGATTTCTACGCCTTGTTTTTTTGCAAAACCTTCTGCTGCTTTGGTGGGTTTGCCATCTTTAAATGCTGTGGCGGCGGGTGGCCCTTTGATTTCTTCTTCGCGATCGCTTTGCTGGGTTGGTAGTCCTTCGATGACAACGGCTAAACGTCGCGGGGTTCCATATACATTAATTGCCTCATTTGTCAAGGATTGTTCGGCGATCGCAGCCGGAATTAGTCGCTGCCATTGCGCGATCGCTTCTTTGACGAATGTTGCTGGTAATTCTTCTGTACCGACTTCTAATAAAAATGTCGCCATATCACTTATTGTTATTTTTGTCAATAGCGTTGAGGACTTAACCATTAAAATCTGAAACTTCGACCCCCCCAACCCCCCCTTGTTAAGGGGGGGCTTTTGATTCCCTGCTGTTAAGGGATTGTCCGTCCTACTGCTGGTGATGCTAATACCCCTTAACAAGGGGGCTTTTGATCCCCCCCTTAACAAGGGGGGTTAGGGGGGTAAGTCCTAAAACAATGAACTTGCTAGTTCAAGCAATATCCAAAAAAGGCCCAAAAGTTGAGCATACCACGTAGAATCGGGATGAAACCAATCTTTCAACACCCGATGACTTTGGCGGAAGAACTGGGACAAAAATGGAGTGCGCGACTCCACCAAGATTATCCCGATATGAGCGCGATCGCGATCGAGAGTATTGTACGCTGGCTGTTGGGAGAAAAGCCAGAGCGGTTTGAAGCTCTAACTCCAGCTCAAAAGGCGATCGCTTCCCAAGCGATAGAATTTCAGTATGGGATTTTGCGACAGAGATATCTGGGAGTAACGCCAGAACAAGCTTACCGCAACTCGATCGGACGCTTGGGAGGTTTAGTCGTGTTGCGAGAGAAAATCAAGGCGTGGGTAGCATTAAGTCGCGATCGCCAGCGAAGTGCGGTAGAAGTATTACAAGAAGTAATTCAGGAAATGCTCAAAGGCGATCGCTACCTCCAGCAACAAATCGCCTGGATTGCTGAATGTACAGCCGATAAACGCCTCCGTAACGCCTTATTACTAGCAAATTTAGAAGAATATTGCTTGCGTCCGATTCGCAACCAACCGCTGTTAGTTTACCGTTTCGTTAACTACCTGCATCGCACCCAGCGAGGCGGCTTAACTCAAGTCCCAGCAGGGGATTGGGTGCGATTAGTCTCCGAGGAAATTGTCCCGCAGGATGCTGATGATACAGTTAGCCTATTAGATGAACAAGCGGTAGAGCAATATCGAGAAAATCAAGCTTGGGAAGAGCAACAAGGACTCAGAAAGAAAGTACAAGTGGAATTTCAGGCTTATTTAGCGGATGAAGTCGATCCGATGGCCGCCGAATGGCTGCGACTGTACTTATTAGGACGTTCTCAGGAAGCGATCGCCCAAGCTTTAAATATACCAGTCAAGCAGATTTATCGGCTACGGGAAAAAGTTACATATCATGCTATTCGTAACTTTGCTGTCAAAGGCGCACCCGAATTAGTTGCAAGTTGGCTAGAAACTTCCTTTGAACACAACTTAGGTTTACCGCCAAAGCAATGGCAAGAATTCTGGGAAAGCTTGACACCAGTTCAAAAGAAATTAATCCAAGACTTGAAAGCAGGTAAAACTGTAGATGCGATCGCCTCTGAAATGAACATCAAAACCAATCACGTCATCAGCGAATGGAGTCAAATATATTTAGCCGCCCAAAAATTACGGAATGGGTAATTAGTTATTCGTAATGGATAACTGCAATCTTTAGGTGTAAGATAAAAGCAGCACTCCCAAATTCTGAGAATTTTCTACTCGCGACAGGCGTTAATGGTTTTGACAAGGCGCTCAACAGTACAAAGAGCTAGAGTGCCTTTCCCAGATTGGGGATGTCAGACTTGAACAATACCGCTTCTAGTTCAACTAGAGCAGAATGGCGCAAAGTTCTCAATTTTTGGTGCATCCGATTGTCGAGGGAGTTGCAGCTTTTAGTCGCACAAAAGAGGTTGATTTGCCTGTAAAAGCGCGATCGCTCGCGTCTGTCCAAGACACCAATGGGCCAATGCTATCCAAAACTCAAACTGACTGGGCTGCTGAAATGGCTTCCGATCGGGTATTTTACCTGATTGATACTGTTCTACCTTTTGAAGCCTGCCTCTATTATCAAGTTCTGCCTCTCTCCCTAGAAGGTAGCATCTTTAAACTGGGTATTGTCGATCCGCAAGATGACTTAGCTTTGGACTACGTGCGGCGAATTTTAGCTTATATGAATTGCTCAGTGGTGACACAGCCGATTTCCTCGGAAGCTCAGCGATCGATGCTTTCGGCTTACTTGTTCCACACCAGCCAGCCACAGGAAGCAACAAAGGGAAGTCAAGAGGGAGCCACTGTCAAAACTGCTCAGAATACTACTGAAACTGTGGCTGATGATACCACTCTCATTTTATCAGTTCAGGAGCAAGTTGATGGACACAAACCTCAAACTCGGACAAGTGAACCATCCGCACCTGCAATAGCTAAACCAAGCCGATCTGAGGTTTCAGAGTCGGCGACGCTGGATGTTTTAGATGTGCAAGCTTTATATTTATCCAGTCCCGTTGAAATTCTCGCTACTTTGCCACCGAAACAGTTATTACCAGAATTATTAGCTAGAGTTTTAGAGGGGGGAATTGGCCGACTATTTTTTGAGCGGCAGCATTCCCAAGGTAAGATTTTGTGGAGTCAGGATGGGATTTTAAAATCCGTATTGGAAGGTTTAGATGGGACGGTATTTCAAGGGGTAATTAATGAGTTAAAGCTGTTGACTCAATTGCCTTTAATTCCGCTGGAAGCACCTAAACAGGTAGAGATTGAACGAGTTTATAAGCAAAGTCACTTGCTCTTACGGTTGCGAGTGATGCCTGGAACTCACGGAGAGGAAGCAACGCTTCAGGTTTTACGGGGGGCAGCTTTAAGGTTTTATCAGCAGCAACAGTTATCTAATTTAAACAGGGATGCCTTGCGACTGGCGGAACAGCTTCAGCGGAAGGTAAATCAAATTCGCGATCGCACTCGTCTTGCTACTATGCCTGTAGATATTTCCGCTTTAGAACAGTTGCTTAAGAGTGTAGATCGGCAGCTTGAAGCTTTGATGGCTGAGAATAAGATCAATCATCCCGATCCTTAGATGAAGGATGATGACGGTACAAGTTGATTTATTATTTGTTAGGACTTTTCTTGAATCTACTTGTGCCGATAGCTCAAAATATATCTTTTATATAGTTGGAAACACCTTGGCTACCGTTTCCATACTTTCTAATGAATTCATTAATGAGCCGTTGAGCTGCGACTTCTATAGCATCATAAATTGAACTTTGTGCTAAAACTTGATTGGCGGACTGACGCAGAATTTCAAACAGGTTAGCAGTATATTCAGGATCTTCGCTCACAAAATCCCATAGTTCTCGACCAATTAAAGTCGTAATTTGCCAATTGGGTAAAAGTTGCTTCAGCAAGCCAATTGTTACAGTCTGGTTAGTTCTCTTACCATAAGCTATACCAATACAAGCTCGATCGCCTTCATTAAATTTTTCTTGAATTTTTACCGCCCAATATACTATCTGGTCTTTATCCATATCATTCGGCCCACTTTTTACTTGAATCCAGCATCGATCGCCATCACTTGTAGTCTTAATTACGTCCCATCCAGACTTACCAGGAGGACTAGCTGCACTTTCCGAGCAAGATATCAAAAGTTTCTGGATAAAAAATCCCATTGATGTGACAATAGATCTAGTAGCACTCATAAAAACATTAAGTCTCACCACTTCCTCTGGAGTTTCTAGATTTAGCGCCCTAATTAAAAAGGGGTTAGGGTTAATTTTTTCTAAAGTCAAGTTTTGGAGCATCGTTAGTTGTCGCCTTGTGAAATCACGACAGATACTAGCTAAAAAATTCTCAGCTATTGTTAATTGTGGCGCAAGCTTACCAGATGCGATAAAAACTAAAATGCGTTCAATTTCATCATCATTGAATTTAATCGCTCTTTTACCAAAAATACTCCTAACATTTGTCAGATTTTCGGCTTTTAAACGTAGGAATTCTTCTACTTCTGCAAAGTGCCCAGCAAAACTCGCAGCTTTTGTGGCTGGTATTCCCAATTCTTTTTCTAAAATAAATCCTAAAAGTTGATGAAGCTGTTCTTCAGACATTATTTTAATTACATAGTTGATTATAAAATTATTTAAAACAGAGAAAGTTGCTCACAAATTTCTCTACCTTTAACTCGATCGCCTCTGATGATCTGGTAAAGATAGTGAGCGATTGCTGACCCCAAAAGTACCGGAACTGCATTTCCAATTTGGCGATACTTAGAGGCAGTAGAACCATAAAAAACCCAGTCGTCAGGGAAGGTTTGAATGCGTGCAGACTCTCTGACACTCAAAGGGCGTAATTCATCTGGGTGACACATATCAGTAGCCTTTTGATGAGGGCTAGTTGTAACTGTAGGCGATGGTTTATCCCATGTCAATCGCCGATAAAAGCCAACTTTTCCGCCTTCAGATTTGTAAGCGCCTCCCATTGCTTCCTGCTTTAACTCATTAGGTAAATTTTTCCAATTCTCACCAGCTTTTAACAGGCGTAGATACTTAAGACGAGCTTCAGAATAAGGAATATACTCTGGCTGAGGATCGATTAATCCTTTTAGTCCATCTTTGAGTGTAATCCATTTTGGCAGTCTACTTACCCCACTTTGACTATGAGTAGGGAGCGGTAAAGTCACTGAATCGCTACCTTTATAACCAATAAAAATAACTCTTTCTCTAACTTGAGGCACGCCGTAGTCAGCAGCATTTAGTAAATCATAAACAACCTCATAGCCAATGCGTTTTATCTCTGCTAAAATCACTTGCATAGCAGCACCAGCCATCTCATCAGGTGCAAGATTTGGGTGGTTTATCCCTCTTTGTTCGTGGGGTCGGTGACGAATTGGGGCTGATAGCAATCCTCGGACATTTTCCATTATAAAAAACCGAGGTTGGATTTCTTCAACAATGCGGATAAAATCCATAAATAAGCTGCCACGAGGATCGCCAACAGACCCTCGTTTTCCGGCGGTACTGAATGGCTGACAAGGGGGGCCACCAGTCACAAGGTCTACTTCACCAGGGCGCAAAGGTCTATCTATACCTAATATCTTTCCACCTTCTTTGAGGAGAGTTTGAGCGCTGACTTCACGAATATCTCTTGGTATCGCACATAGGGAAAGGTGGGGGCGGTTGAGAGAGATAGTTTTGACAGCATCAGGTTCAATTTCTACTAAGCTTACTGTCTGAAATCCGGCTTTTTCTAGCCCTAAATCTAAACCGCAAGCTCCGGTAAATAAACTAACAGATATTGGCCGATCATTAATCACCAACTTAATCCTCATACCAAATTACATTCAAATCGCAAACCTGCCCTCACTAATTAACAATGTAGGGGCAAGTTTAAAAAACTTACCCCCACATTCTTTCTACATCTAATTAACAATTAGCAACCTAAGCCAAAACTGGCACAGGTTGCGGCCAGCGTTTCACCGCTTTACCAATCACGGCCAACTCACCCACCAATTGATCGAACTGATCTGGTGTCAAAGATTGCGGCCCATCCGATAACGCCTTCTTAGGATTCGGGTGTACTTCAATCATCAACGAATCTGTACCAGCCGCGATCGCAGCCATCGCCATCGAGGGCACATACTCCGCTAAACCAGTCCCGTGACTGGGGTCAATCATAATCGGCAAATGAGTCAGTCCTCGCAACACTGGAATCACCGACAAATCCAAGGTATTCCGCGCATACTGACGGTCAAACGTCCGAATACCCCGTTCGCACAAAATCACATCGGGATTACCCGCAGCCAAAATATACTCAGCCGCCATCAGCCAGTCTTCAATTGTCGCCGCCATCCCCCGCTTCAGCAGTACAGGCTTATTCCGAGCCCCTACCTTCTTCAACAGCGAGAAATTCTGCATATTTCGCGCCCCAATCTGGATCACATCAGCTACTTCCTCGATCGCATCCAAATCGGCCGCATCCATTACTTCCGTAATAATCCCCAAACCGCTAGCTTCCCGCGCCGCCGCCAACAGTCCCAAAGCACTTTCGCCGTGTCCTTGGAACGCATAAGGCGAAGTCCGAGGTTTATAAGCGCCACCTCGGAGAAACTGAGCACCCGCAGCCTTCACCCGCCTTGCTGTCTCAACGATCATCTCCTCATTTTCCACCGAACAAGGCCCAGCCACGATCGTCAGTGGGTGATGCAAGCCAATGGGAACGGTTCCTGCGGGAGTAGACACCAAAACTTCACTCGGTTCACCCTGGCGGTACTCCAGAGAAGCCCGCTTATAAGGACGTTCCACCCGCAACACTTCCTCAATCCAAGAGCTCATTTCCCGCAATTGCAGCGGTTCCAGCTCAACAGTATCGCCGACCAAACCGATCACAACCTTATAACGCCCGACAATTTTTTCTGGAGTCAGACCCCAAGTTGTGGTTAGTTCTTCATTAAGCTTGTCAATTTCGGCCTCTGGAGTGCCGGCCTTCATCACAATAATCATTTTTGTTCGTTGGTAATTGGTTAACAGTTAAACAGTTAACAGTTAACCGTTAACAGTTAACCGTTAACAATTAACTTTTTGGCTTTGCCGATCGCCACGCTGCCCGCATCCGTCCAAAATTGGTATTGAATTCTTCCCAACCAATGATGCTACCCGGATTTTCTTCATCCCAAGATGCAGAGAGGACACCATAACTCAGCCCTAAAACCCCTAAACCGAAAAAGCCCATACTCAAAAGTACAACCGCTGAGTTTGGTAAAGCGAACCAACCTTTGCTCACGACTAAATAACTGGCAATAAACGTCGAAATTCCGGCTGCTGTAGGTACGCCGCATAATAGTGCCATGCGGCGGATCATGCGTTTGCTGACAACATCTGGAATCCCCATTGATGCCCGTGAGGTGGAGGGCTGCTGTGTGTCCTCAGCGGCCTTTACCTGGGGTTCTGGGGGGGCTTTAGGCTTTTTTTTCGTTTTTTTAGCAGGTTCAAAGGGCAACCGTTCTTTAGGAGGTTCTGAGGACATACAACTAGGGACTAGGGGAAGAAGAAGGGGCTAGGGGCTAGGGAAGAAGGGAATAGAATTAGCGGGCTTCAGCAATAAGCGAGTGTCTTAAATGCCTTGGCGATCGCTATATTTCAGACTCTAGCCGCGAATGCCGAGGCGAGCAATTAAAGCTTGATAGCGAGCTCTATCTTGTTTCTGGATGTAGCTTAGCAGGCGGCGGCGGCGGCCGATCAACTGCATTAAACCCCGTCGGGAAGAAAAATCTTTTTGGTTGACCTTCAGGTGGGCGCTGAGCTTGTTAATGCGATCGCTCAGCATGGCTACTTGTAGGTCTGCCGATCCTGTATCGGTTTCATGGGCTTGATATTGGCCCATAATTTCTTGTTTGCGCTCTTGTGTTAGTGCCATGAATGGAATTTAAGTTTTACTTTACTAATGCGACAATCCCTGATTGTATCACATTTGGGACTTACACATAAATCATTTATAAAGCTGCCCTCACTTGCAGTAAAGATACCGCAAGCGAGGGCAGCGTTAAGTGAGAAGAAGGCTTGCTGTATAAGCATTCTTCTCGATCTCCTAGATATAGCAACCGCTTTCGTCGGTTAGGACGTTTTGAATTCTTGAAACCATTGACTCTATTCCCTTCTTCCCCTAGCCTCTAGCTATAAATAAAGCCTTCTACCTTCTACCTTCTATCTTCTACTTACGAACAAGATTCAGGGGGCGACAAGCGCCCCCTGAATATCAGTCTTAAATTTGTTCGCTGTTGGCGGCTTCCAGGGAGACAATTGCTCCCTTTTGATGCTTTTGCTCAGCGTTTTTTCCCAACAATCTTACAAGAAAGAACTACTACTAAGAGCAGATGAATTCACATTATAAACCACTCCTAAGTAGTTATTCCCCGACTTAATTACCGTTGAAGCTACAGCAGTTGCCCCATCTAAGATGACATTCACTGATTCAAAACTTAATTGACTGAAAGTAAAACCAACCAACTTGATTTTATCATCAGTAGAATTGAAGTCAGTAATTACATCAGCCTGATCGGGGCTAGTGGCAGTAAATTCTAACACAAAGTTATCCTTTCCTGCACCACCTGTGAGAGCATCAAAACCTCGATCGCCCCACAATTCATCATCTCCATCTCCGCCAAGTAAGACATCATTTTCCTTACCACCGCGTAAGATATCGTTACCAGCGCCACCAGTGAGAGTGTCATTATCATTATTGCCACTCAAGAAGTCATCGCCATTACCACCAGATAATTTATCCGACTCCTTACCACCAAATATTTGATCGTTACCATCACCACCATCAATAATATCAGCACCTCGATCGCCATAAATTGTGTCAGTACCACCACTTCCCGTCAAGTTATCATTACCAGATAACCCACGAATTGGCTGACCAAAAGCAGATGTGGGAATGCTGGTATCATCAAAATCAGATAGTAAATATTGACCATTTACCACTTGATTTGATGGTAAATTAGTGCGCTCACCGGCACCGATTAGACCGATTGGTGGCGTGTTAATTACGATCGCATTAGATCCCGTTGTCGTTGTTGTTGTCGTTCCTCCTCCCGATGGTGAAGGTGAGGGTGCGGGTGCGGGTGTAGGTGTGGATACAGGTGTAGACCCACTGACAACAAGTTGGAAAACATCACTGGTTGAGGCTTTCCCGTCATTCGCAGTCAATTTCACCTTTAAGTTTCCGACATTTGCCACCGCTGGTGTGCCACTGAAAGCCAGAGTCGCGGCATTAAATGTTAACCAAGTTGGTAAAGCCGTGCCGTTTTCTAGCGTTGCAGTGTAAGTCAACGGGTCACTTTCAGCATCCGTAAATGTACCTGCGGGTACGATAAAGTTAAATGCTGTGTCGATTACCGCTGACTTATCAGTAATTGCACTGGCAACTACAGGAGCAGTATTGACTTTATCGGATACCGTCAAAATGAACGTATTGCTTGTAGCAGCTTTTCCATCCGAAGCCGCCACATTAACTTTTAAGTTGCCGATATTTGCCGTTGTAGGCGTACCACTAAAAGCACCCGTTGTCGCATCAAAGGTTAACCAAGTCGGTAACGCCGAGCCATCTTCCAGCGTCGAACTATAAGTTAAGGTATCGTTGTTAGCATCAGTAAACGTACCCGTCGGAACTGTAAAACTAAACGCCGTATTAATCGTTGCCGATTGATCGTTGAGCGCCACAGCCAGCACAGGAGCAATATTTTTACTAACAGTGTAAACTTGTCCCTTAAAGTCCCCATCATTCAGTGCCGTACCGCCTAAAGTAGCATTCAGGGAATTAATGATGCTATTGTTATCGGTTAAATCCAGCCCCAATGTACCATCAGCAGTACCCGTATTCACCGACACATTATAGGTTTTACCCGAACCCGTGACAGTACCAATACTTGCCCCAGTAGTAGCGGTTCCCGATAAGGAGAAGTCCGCAGTATCTACCCCTGTCACGCTCTCATTAAAGGTGACTGTATAATTTACTGCTGTTGCCGTAGTCGGATCGGTATCAACGCGGCTAATAGCAGTAACGTAGGGACCAACAGGGGAATATGTGACAGAATTATCGGTGCTGGTACTGGCAGTATTACCATTGCCAGCTAAATCTGTAGCACCACTGGCTTTAACGGTAGCAGTCAAGGCTCCTGGTGCAGACAACCCTGTTACTGCTACGTTGTAATTTTGACCTGTAGCATCTCCCGTGATGGTAGCAGTGGCCCCGGTGACTCCACTGAAAGTAATGTCGGTAGCATCAAAATTCTTCACCGGTTCGCTAAAGGCGACGGTGTAGTTAATCAAACTATTTGTTGTCGGATCGACTTGGCTACTGGCTTGGTTAATCGTAACTGTGGGTGGAGTGGTGTCAATGACTATGGCTTTATTTGCACCCAGGGAGTTAATTGCAGCGGGAGCCGGGAGAGTGAGATCCGCATTGCTAGTCGTCACCACCGTATCTGTAATAGAAGCGCCTGCGGGGACAACAAGAGAGGTGATGGCGGTATAGTCGAGGTCAGCACTGGTTTGACCTGCGCCTACAGTGTAGTTAAAGGTGAGTGCATTTGTACCCGTGCCACTGGCATAACTAGCTGTTCCCCCTGAGTTGAGAGTTAGCGTCGGTGTGCCGGTGACAATGACGGATTCGCTAAATGTCACGGTAATCGGAACTACTTGACCGAGCGGATAGCTACCATCCGCTAAAGTTGAGGTAACGCTGGTAACTTTAGGTGGAACGTTCGCGTTAATCAACAGTGTCGGGGCTGCGGTATTGCCATTTGAGGCTGCATCCGTCGCTTTACCCGCAGCCACATCAATGGTGACAGGCCCATCTGCCGTAGGTTTGATATCAAAGGTGTAGTTTACCCCTGAGCCAGCAAAGTTGCTGATAGTACCATTGCCTACGGTTAAATCAGTGACATCAAATCCCAGGACATTTCCACTAGCTTCAGTAAAGGTGGCCGCGACGCTAAATGTCCCCGTCACTGGTGCTGTGGCTGCGGTTGTTAAGGCAACTGTGGGTGCTGTTGTGTCAATAACTAAAGCTTTAGTCGTAGCTAAGGTTGCAGCAGGAAGAGTCAGTGTCGCAGCATTACCCGCAGCATCTGCGATCGTACCCGTTAACAAGGTTGCATCAAGATCGGCACTGGTGTCACCTGCGGCTGGGGTGTAGTTAAATGTGAGCGTATTTGTACCGGCACCACTGGCAAGGTTAACAGCAGTTGTTACTCCTCCTCCCAGAGTCAGCGTCGGTGTACCAGTGACATTGACAACTTCGCTAAATGTAACAGTAATCGGAATAGTGGCCGTTGTTGTATAACTACCATCAGCGGTGGTAGAGGTAATACCGGTGATAGTAGGTACGGTGGTGTCAATGACTAAGGCTTTATTCGCACCCAGGGAACCAGCCGCAGCCGGAGCAGGTAGAGTGAGTGTAGCTGCGGTACCTAATGCCGAATTAATCGTACCGCCATTAAGGGCGAGGGCGGCTGCACTGCCATAATCAAGGTCGGCAATGTTGTCAGTTGCGCCTACGGTGTAGTTAAAGGTGAGTGTATTCGTACCACTACCACTGACAAAGGTGGCCGGTCCTGTTACTCCTGCTGCCAAGGTTAGTGTCGGTGCGCCAGTGACGTTAACGATTTTGCTAAATGTAACGGTAATCGGAATAGTACCGACGGTGGCATTATAGCTGCCATCGGCGGTACCAGAGGTAACGTTGGTGATAGTAGGTGGTAAATCGGCAGTGATGCCAGCTAATTGAGGGGCGGCTGTATTGCCATTTGTGGCAGCATCTGTTGCCTTAGCCGCAGCAACATCAACGGTGACAGCGCCATCTGTCGTGGGTGTGATAGTAAAGGTGTAGACGTTTCCAGCAACTGTCAAATTACTAGCAGCACCATTGCCTACGGTGATATCCGTAAGATCAAAAGTTGGTGCCACAGTTTCATTAAAGGTAGCTGTGACGTTAAATGCGCCCGTAACTGTTGCTGCTGGTATCACTTGTGCTAGGGCAACTGTGGGTGCAGCAGTGTCAATGACTAAATCTTTATTTGTAGCCAGGTTGTTCGGTGCAGCAGGAAGACCAAGTGCATAAGCGTTACCGACAATATCTGCGATCGTGCCAGCAATCGCGGTTGCATCAAGATCGGCACTGGTGTCACCGGCGACTGGGGTGTAGTTAAATGTGAGGAATTTTGTACCGGTACCACTGGTATAGTTAACTGGGGTTGCTACTCCTCCCAAGGTTAGCGTTGGTATGCCGGTGACGTTGACGATTTCGCTAAATTCAACGGTAATCGGAATAGCTGTTGTTGTTGTATAACTGCCATTAGTGGTGGTAGAGGTGATGTTAACGGCAGTAGGTATTGCCCCATCATTAACGATTAAGGCTTTATTCGCACCGAGAGAGCCAGCCCCACCAGCGGTGGGAAGAGTTAAAGTGGCAGCGCTGCCATCGGAGACTGTGCTTATCGTACCGTTGAGGACAGTTGAAGTATAATCAAGATCGGCACTATTTTCATTTGTGGCGGTCGTGTAGTTAAACAGGAGATTGGCGGTACCGCTACCACTGACATAAATTGCTGTTCCTCCTGTGTTAAGAATTAAACCTGGGAATCCAGGTGCGCTGGAAACGTTTACGGGTTCGCTAAATGTCACCGTAATAGGAACAACTTGGCCTGGTAAATAAGTGCCATCAGCTAAAGATGAAGTGACATTGGTGATGGTAGCAGGCAAAGTATAACCATAATTGGCAAAATTTAGGGGTTGGGTTTCCACTTCCCCAAATCTCACTTCTAAATTCCAGTCTCCACCTAATGCCGCAGCGCCGGTTAAGTTATTAGAAGCCGCTACACCGGCACCGGTAATTTCACTGAGTTTCTTAACAAATTTATTACCAATTTCTCCAGCGGCGACATTACATCCATATAATAGAATATCGCCAGTTTTAGTAAGGGATTTTCCCCATTGTTTGAGCCGATCGCCTAAAGCTTCGATCGCGTTCCCATTAATCACCTCAGTACCGAGCGTGATACTCCCTTCGCTACCGTGAGAAATGATATGCAGTGCTTCCAGATCGCTTTCTCCGGCTAAGGATTGAGTGATTTGCGCGATCGCGCTGGATTGGTCATCTAAAATGACAACTTTACTGCCTTGGGCAGCGTTTTGAGCAAGGATTTGATAATCTTCTACTGAAGAATCAATGAAAATGATTTGGTTATTCATGGTTTCTTACTTAATTTCCTTTCGCCCACTCATATTTACCAGATTGACGTAGAATGTCAGTCAAATTAACGAAAATAAGTAGATGCAGTCTGAGTTTCTCAGATTTATTGTGAAAATGTCAACCCATTTATCGAAAAATTTACAACTGTCAACAATTATGAACTGCGTTAATAAATTCTAGAATTTCTCAATAGCGGAAATTAAGAAATCTGGTCTATCTTTTCCCTAGCTATCCTCAATTACCGACTCAACCAAGCGATCGCTTCTCGAATCCAATCTTCCGCATTACCTTTCTTTAACAAACTCGGATCTTGGCTAAGAGCCTGTAATGCCTGCATTACCTCCGCTCCAGTGTATCCCAAAGCGAGTAAAGTCATCTCAACTTCTTCTTGAATAACTGAACTGACTCCCGCAGGTACAGATGTTGACAAACCCTCTTGATTCCGCCATTCTGATAGTTTAGTTCTCAGTTCCAAGACGAGACGTTCGGCAGTTTTGTTCCCAACACCGGGAGTTTTGGCCAAAATGCGGGTATTACCGCCTACTATAGCTTGAACTAAGTCTTGCAATCCTAAAGTTTCCAAAAGTGCGATCGCCAGTTGTGCCCCAATACCGCTAACACTGACTAATTGCCGAAATAAATTTCGTTCCGCACCGGAAATAAAACCGTATAATACCATTTGGTCTTCCTTAACTTGTTGGTGAGTAAAAACTTGCACCACTTCCCCCATCGCTGGCAATTGTCCCGTCATTCGAGGCAAAATTTGCACTTCATAACCGATTTGATTGACTTCCAGAATCAGCATCACCCGATTGTTACCTTTTTGGATATCTGCTACCGTACCTTTGAGATAGTTAATCATTACTACTAAGTCCTATTTAAAATTTAAAGCCATGTCTAAACATCAATTACCATCTTGGCTTCCGCAACTTGGTTCTCAAGTCTGGATTCTAGCATTCGGTCGCTTTTTATCCCACACTGGCACTGGTTTTACCTTATTTTATGCTCCCATATTTTTTGTCAATCAACTTGGTTTATCTGCTACTGCTGTCGGTTTAGGTTTAGGTAGCGCTCAAGTTTCTGGAATTTTGGGCCGCATTTTGGGCGGTTCGTTGTCAGATTCTCCTGTTTGGGGCCGCCGTCGCACCTTGTTAATGTCAGCAATTATTTCGGCTGTAGCTTCTTTTATGTTGGCAACTGCCAAGGATTTTACCGGGCTAGTTTTAGGTAATGTTTTAATGGGTTTGGGAGTTGGTTTATATTGGCCTGCAACTGAAGCTGCAATCGCCGATTTAACAGAGGGAGAAGAACGCAGAGAAGCTTTTGCCTTAACACGATTGGCTGATAATTTAGGCTTACAAGTAGGAATTATTTTAGGAGGATTATTAATTACTTTAACTGGCGCTTATTGGGCGCTATTTGTAATTGATGGCATTTCATTTCTGATATTTTTTGTATTAGTTTACTTTACAATTTCTGAAACCTACAAACCCAAGATTTCAGCTTTACCAGCGGGGACAGATAAAATTCAAAATGGCTGGAAAATTGCCTTACAGGATCGGAGTCTCCTAGTTTATGTCTTAGTAAATATTCTCTTCACTCTTTATATCTCCCAAACCCAAAGTACAATCCCTCTTTATCTTAGCAATTTTATCCCCGCAGCCGCATCAGGAAAAGGTTTTTCCCCCGGTACACTGACGGCATTATTTACTTGGCACACAATTTTACTTGTCAGTTGCCAATTGCCAATTGCCCGCGCTTTTAAGCGTTTTAGTCACACTAGATCCCTAGTAATTTCGGCTCTTTTATGGGGTATAGGATTTATCCTGATTGGGATGACGGGAATTGCTCATAGTGGTAACATTTTCTTTGCAATTTTAGGCTTAGGTATTTTGTCAATTGCTATTGTTAGTTATACTCCTGCGGCTTCTTCGATTGTAGCTGATTTAGCCCCCGAATCTTTGCGCGGTGTTTATTTATCAATTAATTCCCAGTGTTGGGCAATTGGTTATTTAATCGGGCCACCTTTAGGCGGTTGGGCTTTAGATCAAGGGAAATTAATCGGAGATAATTTTTGGTTGGGTATAGCTTTAAGTGTGGGAGTTGCTATCTTGATTTTACAGCAACTTGAGCAAATGTTGAAAAAGTAACCATCCCTGAGTATAAATGCTTGTCCATTTAGGTTAAACCAGTCGCACCAACGAGATTATCGTGTATCCTTATAGAAGGAGTACAATGCTTATACCTCCTTATACTCCCATAGAACATAAAAACCTTCTTTCTTTATTGAGCCGCCGACCTATGACAGTTATTACAGAAAATTCAATTAGAGCATTGCTATCGAGCAGTGAAGAGGTGATGCTGCGTGAACTGACCTTAATCAAAAATTCCTTAGAAATACTATTCTCCTCTGAACAAGCGCGGATTCCTAAAGAAGAATCATTTAACGATCTGTTAAAAATTGTTGAAGTATCAGAACGGATTAGAAAAGCAAAATCTCTAGGTCAAAAAAACGAGATTTATTACTATGAATATAGACAAATTTTCAACGAAATCAAAGCAAAATATAGTGATCTTTTAGCACCTGATTTATTCAAAGAAATTGAAGAACATGAAAAATATATGGAGGGATTGAGGGAATTAATCATAGTTCTGGGTCTTATGATAATTGGGTTTGAAGAAGAAATAGATAAAGTACACCAATATGGATCGATATACACAGGTATGGTGGGACTATCAGAGCTTCTAGAAAAATATATTCTCTACTTCCCAAAAGACTTAATAGAGTACCTTAAAAATATAGCATTGTCATTTTTGAACGATCCCAACCTAAAACCTGATAAAGCTAATCAGAATGAATCAGTTTTTTCATATTTAGTGGGATTAAAAAACACTGCCAGAGCAGTATTATGGCAAATCGAAGAAAACCTAACAAAAAATGAAAAATCTTGTCCGATGGGCTCTCCTTCTGATACAATCTTTACTCGTGAAATGCAAATTCAGAAAAACCAACCTGCAATGGATTGGGCAAAATCACGACTTGAGCAAATAGAAAGTATTAAAAAAGCAAAAGGATGGACATTGTAAAGTGATTGTAAT
The DNA here is from genome assembly GCF_000180455.1 of Kamptonema sp. PCC 6506. Taxonomy (NCBI): domain Bacteria; kingdom Bacillati; phylum Cyanobacteriota; class Cyanophyceae; order Oscillatoriales; family Microcoleaceae; genus Kamptonema; species Kamptonema sp. PCC 6506. The sequence continues at coordinate 29,475 of NZ_CACA01000323.1, read as the reverse complement.
TCTGGACTCTGGTATTCTTGCTTTGCTGGTTACACCTATTGATGATAATTTGTCTGAAGATGAGAAGTTGGGCACGGAGATTTATCGATGCACACAATGGTTTGAACGCTTATTATCGAAAGGCGCTTATGTAACTGCTTCTGATATCTGTGATTATGAAGTTAGACGCGAATTTATTCGTATTAAAAGCTACAGCGTTCAAGAGTTAGACAAACTAAGAGACTTAATTGAATTTCAAGAAGTAACTTTTACTGTGCTAGCAAAAGCTGGCAAACTATGGGCTGAAGCAAGAGATATGAGTCAACCTAATAAAGTTAGGGAAAACATTGATATAGATTGTATTATCTCTGCTCAATGGTCTATCCTACAAGAGGAATATCCTGGTCGTAAAGTTATTATTGCTACTAAAAATATTAAAGATTTTCAAAGAGTTACCGATTGTGCCCTTTGGCAAGACATCACTTATTGATATTAATTTAAGTTAGGTGTTAAAACAGCTCTCTTTTCAATTATTCTACGATCGTAATTAAGGAACTAACAACCAACAACTAACAACCAACAACGAACAACTAACCATCACTTTCGTCGTTGCTCCAACTTCCGATAAACCGCTCTCAAATCAACCTGATGGTAAGCCAAAGCCACCAAAGTGTGATAGAATAGATCGGCGACTTCAGAAGCTATCCCATCCTTATCATCATCCTTACAAGCCATCACCACCTCCACCGACTCCTCGCCAATTTTCTTAAGAATCTTATTATCGCCACCTTCAAATAGCTTGCAGGTGTAAGATGTTTCTATCGGACGATCGCGGCGATCGCAAATCACCTCAAACAACTGAGACAGCGCATCCGCAGGCGGCGCGACAACCTCGCCATCCACCCGATGAAAACAACTCCTTTCCCCCGTGTGGCAAGCAATATCTCCCACCTGTTCCACCGTAAACAGCAAAGCATCGCTATCGCAGTCATAACGCACAGACTTAATATTCTGAACGTGACTTGAAGTCGCCCCCTTATGCCATAACTCCCCACGAGAACGACTCCAAAACCAAGTTTGCCCAGTTTCCAGAGTTTTTTGTAGCGATTCCCGACTCATCCATGCCATCATCAGCACCGTACCATCAAGATAATCTTGAACGATCGCAGGCACTAAACCCTGCTCGTTATAGCGAATTTTCTCAACCGGGATAGATTGGCTTAAAGCAGCGAAATCGGGAGCAGACATAATTTGAGGCTTCAAAAGTGAGGGCTGACTTTCTACAATATCATCTACCTTCCCCCTTCACTCCCCCGGAATACTCCTTCGAGGTTGAAAGCGTACCCGCCTGACCTAAAGTAGCAAAAAGTAAAGCTAGGGATTGTCAGCGATTGGCTTCTACGAGAAGATCGACTAATATAGTTTTTCTCTCATCCATTCTCACGCCTGTCTTCAAGCCTGTATTTAAGCATTCTAGCAACAAGAAACTTTCATTAAGGAGAAAACATTGGTTTCCACAACCTTGAAAACTACCAAATCCGAAGAAATTTTTGCCGCCGCCCAGAAATTAATGCCCGGAGGCGTTAGTTCCCCAGTACGCGCCTTCAAATCAGTAGGCGGACAACCCATCGTCTTTGATAAAGTCAAAGGAGCCTATATCTGGGATGTCGATGGCAACCAATACATCGACTACGTAGGTACTTGGGGCCCCGCCATCTGCGGCCACGCCCACCCCGAAGTCATCAACGCCCTACGCGACTCCCTAGAAAAAGGCACCAGTTTCGGAGCTCCCTGTGCTTTGGAAAACGTGCTAGCGGAAATGGTAATTGATGCCGTTCCCAGCATTGAAATGGTGCGTTTTGTCAACTCTGGGACAGAAGCTTGCATGGCCGTTTCCCGCCTAATGAGAGCTTTTACCGGACGCGATAAAATCATTAAATTTGAAGGTTGCTATCACGGCCACGCCGATATGTTCTTGGTGAAAGCCGGTTCTGGCGTAGCCACCCTGGGTTTACCCGACTCCCCTGGCGTGCCCAAATCAGTCACGAGCAACACTCTCAATGCTCCTTATAATGACTTGGAAGCTGTTAAGGCACTTTTTGCCGCAAATCCCGGTGAGATAGCAGGGGTAATTTTAGAACCAGTTGTCGGTAATGCCGGATTTATTGTACCGGATGCCGGCTTTTTGGAAGGCTTGCGAGAGATTACTAAGGAAAACAAAGCACTGTTAGTATTTGACGAAGTGATGACCGGTTTTCGCATTGCTTACGGCGGAGCTCAGCAAAAATTCGGCGTTACTCCCGACTTGACAACTTTAGGTAAAATCATCGGTGGCGGTTTACCAGTGGGTGCTTACGGTGGTCGTAAGGACATTATGGCAATGGTCGCTCCTTCCGGGCCGATGTATCAAGCGGGAACGCTTTCGGGTAATCCTTTGGCAATGACTGCTGGGATTAAGACTTTGGAATTGCTGCAAAAACCAGGGACTTACGAGCAGTTAGATAAGGTGACAAAAAAGTTGTCAGAAGGATTGCTGAAAATTGCTAAGGAAACTGGTATTGCTGCTTGCGGCGGCCAAATTAGCGGAATGTTTGGCTTATTTTTTACTGGCGGCCCAGTTCACAATTATGAAGATGCTAAAAAGTCTGATTTGAGTAAATTTAGCCGTTTTCATCGCGGAATGTTAGAGCGAGGAATTTATCTTGCTCCTTCGCAATTTGAGGCTGGATTTACTTCTGTTGCTCACTCCGATGAGGATATTGACCGGACTTTGGCGGCGGCCCGTGAAGTGATGGCAAGTTTGTAATTACTCTGTCTAACCCCCCTTAAAAAGTAGGGCTGTTTCATTCTGCCCAAAAAATCGTTTGACCTCTCCCCCAACCCCTCGACCGCATGGAGAGGGGAGAAGAATTCTTAATATTAAATCTCTGTGAGTTTAATAGTATTAATTACTCCCCTTTCCCAATAGCAAATTTATTCCTTTTCCCTCTCCTAAAAGGAGAGGGCAGGGAGAGGTGGTTCGGGGGTTAGGTAGGGTATAGCCTAGATATGATACTGGCAAAATAGGAGATAAGGTAAACTTTTGTAACAATTTTCCGATTTGGCGTAAAAACAGCATTTTCACCCTGACAGACCTACAGATAGATAAATAGTTGCGTAGTAAGGTCAGGAGAAGTGCATCATGCCTAATAATCTAGGTTTAGTCAGTGGTAGCAAAACATATACAGGACAAGTAGGGACAGCCTACCCTGACACCCTCAACTTCAGCGTCAACCAGACAGGAAACTTCAAAGCTATCCTTGACGGCTTAACTGGTAATGCCGATTTGCAACTTCAAAGTAGCAATGGTACTGTACTTCGCAGTTCATCTTTAACGGGGACAATTCCAGAGGAAATAAATTTCAGCGATTTAGGTGCGGGGGAGTATTCTCTACTGGTAATCTCAGCAGAGGATAACATTAATTATAGTCTGAGCCTGATATTAGAGGAAGTTGCCAGCAGTGAGAAAGCCATCGTAGACCCTCTCACAGGTAGTGATTACGAACCGTCAACAAAAATTATATCAAACAATTCTTCAGAAACATCGACTGATTCTCCAGATTTAATTACAGGTGATGCTGTGGAGAATCAAGATACAATATCGCCAAGTAATACTCTGACAGGAACAACAGACGAAACTAATTCTACTGAGGAATTTACTGAGACAGATTCCGAATTAGGGATAACATCAGAGACTGAAAAAAACTTGGGAGAAAGCTTAGCTACTCCAGAAGAATCCTCAAATATATTAACAACTCCAGAAACAGAAAGCACTTCTGAACAATCAATTATTTCAGAAAGTGAAACCGCAGATGATTTAGCCGAAGTTTCTACCACAGATTCCCATGAATCAACTAACCCAGATGAATTAGAAATTACTTCAGAGACAACTAACTCGGATGACTTAGAAATCACTTCAGAAACCACTAACTCGGATGACTCAGTAATCACTTCAGAAACAACTCACTCCCAAGAAACCACTATCAGCACTTCTGTTGATGATGCAATAACAAATAACGCTGAAAGTACAGAGATTGGCAATGGGGAAATTAATCAGAAAGAGACTATAGACCCACTTACAGGGGAAACAATAGCTTTAGAAATTGGTTCGGAAATTGAGGAGGAGATAATATCCAATCAAGTAACTAACTCCGTAGAACCGAATGAGACAAATAGCAATGATTTGACAGAAAGTGTTGCCAAGGAAAACCCCGAAGAGAGTTCCAGTAATTCTACGAATAATGATTCGAGTGCAACGATAAGTCCACCCGATGAAAACCAAGATGTATTAGTCGAAGAAGAGACAATAATCTGGGAGGGTGACAAAGAGTGCTAGGAGTCAGAGCGTATCAGGGTTGCAGCTCGTATGCCCTGCTGATAGAATCGACGTTTATTTCTAGTTAACTTGCGTTTACTCTTGAACTTCTAAGTCGTAGCGATCGAGATAATTCACCTATTTTTCTCCATCCTGACCGCTCCCAAATATACTCCTTCTATAGTATTTTTGACGCGGGTCTTTCTGGCGAGATACATATTTTTGCAGATGCTTTTTCTGAATCTCAGTCCCTTGAAATATACTTGAAGTGTATGCGATCGCCATCAACAAAATTATTTTAATGAATCGCTCTCCCCTTAAGCCACTCCCTTCTAAATTATATCCTCCTGTTTTGCAATCTCGAAACATCTCTTCTATTCCCATCCGTTTTTTATAAGCCGCGATCGCCACTGGCAATGAGCCCAAATCTGTCAAAATAAACCAGGCCTCTTTTACTTGGATTCCCCCATAGTCGCGTTTCCATTTACAGGCGATATCAAATCCTATTACGGGTCGGGTTTTTCTGACCCTTACTCCCTGAAAGTATAACGCAGTTCCTGGTACTATTTTTAATTGCTCTAAGCGTTGCCAGATTAAGCTTTCTGTTTCTATACAATGATTCTTTTTCAGCCTTAAACAAAAAGACACACCCTTTGTCTTGAGCCAGTTTCCCAAATCTACTGAACAAAATTCACGATCTCCTAAAACGATAACTTTATAGTTTTTAAGTAAGGGTAAAACTTCTTGTAGAGCGAGGGTTTGTTCTTGCAGGTTACTGTTTCCTAACTTGGGTAACAAGCACCAGTATAATGGAATGGCCCTTTTCCGCCAGATTAGGGCGATCGTAAACAGATTGATGCAGCCCCATTGGCTGCGATCAATAGCAATTGATAAAGTTTGTCCGACCGAGCAATAAGTTGTTAACCAATAAGCAATCAAAGGGAACCAGATATCCGCGAGCGCTAATTGAGGCAAGTCCAGAAATCTTTGTAGCTTGCGACGGCGACTTTCCGTTGTAATTGGATAGGGAAATATCCGTGCGAGTCTCTCTAATCTCACCTGTTTCTCGGATTGTAGCAGATTCAGTAAGATTGTTAGCAGAACAAACTGAGCCTGTGTGAGTTGTTTTTGTAAGTGGGTCTGATAAAATGAAGGTAACATTATGTTTTTGGATAGGTAAGCGTGTAACAAAAAAGCTACCTATCTTTTTTTAGCATAAGTGGGCTAAATCTTTACTCCACCTTGCTTTCAGGCACATTGTCACCCCCCCAGGACAATAATAGAAACTCCATTAGCCGAAAATAGCATAATCACCGCTCCAACAGAAACGGCTACAGGGGATAATTTAACCACAGAAAGACCTGTTGAAAATCCCTCTAATATAAGCGATGGCAGTACGGAGGAAACTTCCGCAGTTAACGGCAGCGAAGAAGAGCAAAAAGCTGAAGATGAAGCAGAATTTTACACTGATGAAACACAACAAGAAGTGGCGTTGGTGAATTGGGGTATGATGATTTGAGAGTGCGATCGCCAAAAAATAACACTTCACAAAACGCAGAGCTTATGCAATGTCCTGAATGTCAGTCAACTCATGTTAATAAAAATGGTCATAAAAAAGGTAAACAGAATTATATTTGTGTCGGTTGTGGCAGACAATTTATAGATGGCTATCAACCTCATAAAGGTTATTCTGAAGATGTGAAACGTGAATGTCTCAAAATGTATGTCAATTTCAACCAGGTATTCTAGGATGGGTTTTAGGCGACCATAGTGCCAGAACCTTTGAACCACTATGGGAGATTGTTAATAAATGGAAATGCCATTTTTATGTGACAGATGGATGGAAAGTTTACCCTAAGTTTATTCCCGATGGAGATCAGATTATATAAAGCTTCTGCGATCGCCAATTCGACTTGTTCATCCAAATGAAACTGGATCTTTTCCAAGATTCTGTCCTCTTAATTTCTGCTGCACCTTGGAAGGAATTTTGGCTTGCAATTCTTGCACAAAAGCTTCACTTTCTTGCATTTGTTGTCGAATTTCCTCAAGATTATCGTGGTAATAAGCCAAAGCTGCATACACATCCGCTAAAGCGATTGTAGGATACCGCGACACAATTTCATCAGGGGACATTCCCATCTGTTCGTGCCAGACTACAACATCTTGAACTCTAATTCGATGTCCAGCAATGCGCGGTTTACCGCCGCACACTCCGGGAGTAATTTCAATATGCTCTGCAATGACTACTGGTGTCATAGAATTTCCTCAAGATTCAATTTGGCATCTATATTAGTTTATCCCAAATCATCTCTAAGCGTAGGCTTGCGCCAGCCGAAGGCATCGCCCTTTACCCAAACAAATAGAAACCGGGTTTTTCAGATCGCATGAGCCTATACACCAATATCTTGTGCAAAAACCCGGTTTCTCACTCCACGCGATCGCCCTTGTCGGATAAAAAGAGCGATCCGGCTCGCTGGCTTCGCCTAAGCTTTTTACCTCTCTTTTTCCACCTAAGAAACCTGCTTTAATCGCTTAAGACGTTGTTCTCTAATATTACGTTCTAACATTTCAATTACCTCTTGTAACTCCAAACCTGCTAACTCCATATCCTGACAAGCACGATGCGCCTTCGTCAGAGTCTGCTTTACCTGTTCGGGATCGGGCAAAAAAGGTGCTTCATTCATAATAAATTCCAATCAGCTTTAATTTCTTGTGTACTACGTTCCAAAGCCGGAACCCGGTCTGAGATAATCACAATCCTATCATCCAACAATCTTAACAGATCGGGAGTAGCCCTTGGTTGTGATTCTGCAATCCGTATTTGTAAGATAGACAGTTGAGAAAATCGTTCTTTCGCTTGCTCGGCAATTTCAGTCAGTTGATCCAATACACCTAAAGTCCTCTCCGTTTCTCCAAAACGCTCCAATAAGTCTAACTCAGTAGCCTTAGCTTCATCCACAATATCTAATAGTCGTTGTTTCAAGTCCCAAATAATCGCTCGACGTTCTGGGGGTAATTTGACCATATAAAAATAAGTCAGTGATTTTTCCTATTTAACTTCATTTTAAGTCTAAAAACTAGCATTCCTATAAGGTTCTTAATCCTCTTAAGAGGACTTTAGCTATTAGACAGGAGTCTCAACCTCTGTCGCACTCTTAACAAGATTCTCTTCCCACTTACGAGGTGTACTAGCGCGACGAATATTACGCCAAATTTGAGTGGCCGCCAAAGTACCATCAGCAACAGCAATTGACACCTGATTTAATCCCTTTTTCAAATCACCAAGGGCAAAAATTCGACTGTGGCTAGTTTGCGCCATCTCATTAGTAACTAAATTCTCACCATCCCACTCTAACCCCTCAATTCCCTTTAAATAATGGTTATGGTAAACCGAACCCATACTAATTAAACCAGTCGTCGCCTCAACTACCGTACCATCTTTTAATTCCACACCGCTCATTTGATGTTTTTCACCCAAAAAACGAGCAATTGGTGACTCATATAAAGGATATCCATGATCCGCAAGCTTCTCTCTCATTGTATCGCTAACCTCACATAAACCATGAGTTAGCACCGAAATATAAGGAGTAAACCAATTCAACACAAACGCTGCATTGATTTGAGATTCGGAATTAACAATCAAAACTGCTTTCCGATCCCACATATCAAAACCATCACAAATCATGCAGACGTGAAGTGTATAACCTGCATAATTATAGAGATTCTGCATATCCTCAACTTCAGGTAAATTATCCATTATCCCCGATGCGGCGATTAGATATTTACTCCGAAATACAGGATAAATACTATCTTTTTTCCTACCTTTACCCGTACCGCTAATGTCTCTCCTTCATCGGTTACTTCTTCTACATAACCTCGAAGATGATCTGCGCCCCAGTCTAACGCTTGCTTAGTTCCATGATTCAATATATCTCTACCGGGTGTATGAGGATCTAGCCCTAAATAATTACGCAAATCCTGCATCCAAAGGGATCGCCCTTTCCCTTTTTCTATTACTAAACATTTGAGCCCGTAGCGACCTAAATAGATTGCTGCGGATAATCCACCCATACCACCGCCAACAATAATGGCATCGTAAACAGTATTAAGAGAAGCCTCAAGATTTTTACTAGATAGTTTCATAATTACAGCAACTACGTCCAGAATTGAAGGTTGATAGTTATGAGGTGACTGTCTACTGTGTTTGCTCGCTTTGACACTAATAGTAATAGTGATGGGATTTTCGACAATTTCTAGTAACTGTCTTCCTAACGATAGTTAGTAAATTGCAGCGCTACCGGATAATCTTCCTCCTTCAAGCGCTGAATAATCAATTGCAACTCATCTTTAGACTTAGCAGAAACCCGCACTGAATCTCCTTGAATTGAAGATTGAACTTTTTTAAATTCGTCGCGGATTAACTTATTAATTTGTTTGGCAATTTCCTGGGCAATTCCTTTTTTCAGCTTAATCTCTTGTCGCACCCGACTACCGCTAGCAGATTCTACTTTGCCATAATCAAAAATTTTCAGGGAAAGGTTTCTTTTAGCTGCCTTTGTTTGCAAAATAGTATGAATAGCATCGAGAGTGAATTCACTATCTGTATTCACATTAATCGACTCTTCCTTCAATTCTAAAGTCGTTTTCGTATCTTTTAAATCATAGCGACTTTGGATTTCGCGCACGGTTTGGTCAACAGCATTTACTAATTCTTGTCTGTCGAAGTCGCTGACAATATCAAATGAATATGTAGAAGCCATAAATCCTAATTGTTAGTGTTGGTTGTTAGTTGTTAGTTGTTAGTTGTTAGCTGTTAGTTTCATTTTTCTAATCACCACTAACCACTAACTACTAACCACTAACCATTAACAGTTATCAAACTGAGAACAAATAAAGTACCAGTACAAAAAGAACCGATACCAAACATTAGCGATCGCGCCAGCGGTACATTCAGAATATAGAAAACTGAAAATAATAGCCGCGTTATCACAAAAATCAGCGCCGCCCAACCAGCCTCATCGGAATTTTGACCAGTCGTATAAGCCATGAAAGCCGCAGCCGCAAACACTACAAACGTCTCAAACGAATTTTGATGAGCCCAAGTTGCTCGCTGAGCATAAGCAGGCAACTTATCAAACATAGCGCGGGGTGCCTTTAAATCGTAGCCTACTTGCAAACGCCCATAGGCTACGACTAAATAAGGTACGTAAACTAACGCAGCCGCCGCTGCAATAGAATCGAGCAGAATTGTCGAAACAGGTAATTGCACGATCGCGATTGGCTTTGTATTTTAATCAAAATAGAACAGAGTAACTACTTTGCGCTGATCTTCAGCATCCCGGCAAGTTTGCAATAGGGTATGACTTTCGTGAAACGCAAAACAGATGAGCTGTTGACAACGAGATACAATCTCTTGATTGCACAACGCACTTGCTTCCCCTAGAGACAAAGCATCATTTTTGGGATTTTCTACCAAGTGTATTACTTGATCGAGTTGTTCCCTAGACTCTCTAGGCTGGCGACTCAGACTTTGAGGCAAAATCACTGTCAGCAGGTTTGGATCGGCCCGCATGGCCCCCCGAATAGCTGCTGAATTTGTGCCTGTAGCCCCGGAGGTAATTAGTTGATTGCCTCCTAGAACCAGGGCATAGCTCAGCATCTCAATTAGTTGCTGATGGGTAATAGGAACGTGACGAGATCCTAATAATGCAATCCGTTTTGAGCCGGTTTGCTGGATCGCGACGAGTTCTTGTAAAAAATCATCTACCTTGGGTAGTTCAATTGATTGACTCAAAGATTGTATCAAGTTAAATATAACAACCTTGTAGATTTTAGCAGGTCTGGCAACTTTTGAACTTTTAATCTAGAGAGGGGGAGCAGAGGGGCAGGGGAGATGGGGAGCGGGGGAGCAGAGGGGCAGGGGGGCGGGGGAGATGGGGAGCGGGACAGGGGGAAAATCTTCGTCTTTCCTGTTCCATCTTCCCCATTTTCCCAATCCTCCTCCCCATCTTCCCCATCCTCCCCATCTTCCTCGCTCCGTATCCTCTTTAAGACTGTGTAAGTGCTATAGGAGTTAAAAATGTTGGAATTATTGAGTTCTGGGATAATTTCTTTATGGCTGGAAGCGGCGGGCCTACAAAAAGTTGGGCTGAATGCTGCTGCGGTGCTGGCTTGGGAAGGGGGGCTATCTGGCTTGGTTTTGGCTGGTGGCGATGTTAGCCAGTCGCCTTTGGTCAATCCTGATGGAGCTACAGCAGCGGCGGTACAGGGATACTTACAGCAGTTATCGGCAAAGGGGATGCTTGAGGGTTCTCAGGGGGTGTGGATGCAGTCGGGAATTAGACCTCTGGTGAGTAATGAGGGGACTGTGCCGGTGCCTGGGGCTTCACTGACGAAGATTGCGACTTCTTTGGCTTCGCTGCAAACTTGGGGGGCGAATTATCAGTTTGAAACGCGGCTGAGTGCTACTGGGCCGATTAAGAATGGGGTTTTACGGGGGGATTTGGTAGTTGAGGGTGGGGGCGATCCGTTGTTTGTTTGGGAGGAGGCGATCGCTGTTGGTAATGCTCTGAATAAGATGGGGATTAATCGGGTTGCTGGCAATTTGGTGATTGTGGGCAAGTTTTGGATGAATTACGACTCGAATCCAATGGTGGCGGGGGAGTTATTGCGGGAGGGGCTCGATTCTACAATTTGGTCGTCGGCAGTTAAGGGTTTGTATTATAAGATGCCTCCGGGAACTGCTCGACCTCGTGTGGCGATCGCGGGTAATGTTGTAGCTAAGAAATCTGTGGCTAGTGGCCGCTTGCTGTTAAAAAGGCGATCGCTTCCGCTAGCGGAAATTCTTAAGCAAATGAATATCTACAGCGATAATGAGATGGCGGAAATGCTGGCTGATGTTGTCGGCGGGGCGAAAGTTGTACAGCAGCAAGCTGCTTGGGCGGCTGGGGTTCCGCAGTCAGAAGTTCAATTGATTAATGGTTCTGGATTAGGGGAAGAAAATCGGATTTCTCCCAGGGCTGTCTGTGCAATGCTACAAGCAATTCAACGTTATTTGTACGGCACTAATCTAACAATTGCCGATCTATTTCCAGTGTCGGGACGCGATAAAGGGACATTGGAACATCGCCATATTCCTAAAGGAACTGTTGCGAAAACTGGGACTTTAGATCGTGTGATTGCTTTGGCTGGAGTTATACCAACGCGCGATCGGGGTTTGGTTTGGTTCGCAATTGTTAATCGCGGTAGTGATTGGGATGGATTGAGAAGTGAACAAGATTTGTTCTTGCAGCAGTTGGTGAACAAGTGGGGACTCGCACCAAGTTTACCCTTTGCAATTACGCCCCACATTAACGGTGCTAGACCTGCTTTGGGTGCGGCAAATCGTAATGATATTCTGATCGGGGGTTAGTTGTTAGTTGTTAGTTGTTCTTTGTTAGTTGTTCGTTGTTCGTTGTTCTCCCCTAGCCTCTACCCTCTCAGTCCCTTCTCTTTCCTTTCTTTCCCTAGCCCCTAGCCCTTAGCCCCTAGCCCCTAGCCCCTAACCGTCTTAGCAATTCTATTGATGAATTCTTCCGTCTGGTAAAATTGCTCCTGTTAACTTAGTTCCCGTCAGTTTTACTAGAATGCGATCGCCGTAACCAATTTTCGCTCCAGTTAAGTCAGCACCACTCAAATCTGCACCGCTTAAATCTGCTCCAATTAAATTAGTTTCTCTCAAATTGGCATTGGTTAAGCAGGCTGACAAAAGGTTGGCTCTAAATAAATTTGCTTTGTACAAATTTGCTCCTTTGAGGTTTACATTATGCAGGAAAGCATCGCTCAAATCGGCATCACTTAAGTTAGCATTACTTAAATTTCTACCTGATAAATCCTTCTCTTTCAATGAAGCTCCCCTAAAGTCTGCTCCGCTTAAATCGGGACTTGTGTTTTGATTAGGCTGGGGAGAAGTAGGATAGGATGGCGATTGAGGAGGGGATTGATAGTAAGATTGAGCAGGAGATTGAGCAGGAGGTTGATAGTAAGATTGAGCTTGAGGTTGAGCAGGAGATTGATAGTAAGATTGAGCAGCAGATTTTGCTTGAGTAGGAGATTGATAGGGAGATTGCGCTTGAGATTTTGCTTGAGTAGGAGATTGATAGGGAGATTGCGCTTGAGATTTTGCTTGAGTAGAAGATTGATAGGGAGATTGCGCTTGAGATTTTGCTTGAGCAGAAGATTGATAGCTAGATTGAGCTTGAGATTTTGCTTGAGTAGAAGATTGATAGCTAGAGTGCGCTTCGGATTTTGCTTGAGCAGAAGATTGATAGCGAGATTGCGCTTCAGATTGGGATCGCCATTGTGCTTGAGATTGAGCATAGCGAGACGACTCTTTCGACTTGGGCGATCGCGCCGATCCAGGAGTGACTTTAATTGCCCGTAATTTTTCCCGTGCTTGATTAATTTCCTTAAGTTTTTCTTGAGCTTTTTGTTGCAGTCTGGGATTATCATTAGGGATACGATCTGGATGCCAAATAAACGCCAAATCCTTATAAGCCTGGTTAACTTCTTCTTGGGAAGCCCCTGGCAATAACCCTAGAACCTTATAATACTGATCTAGCTCCTTCATGCGGGCAAGTCTCCTGATTTAGCTAAGCTATAGATAGATAGCAAAAACTCTCGGATTCGCTTTTCCTCAGTTGGCGCATCTTCCACCATCGGAAAATGAGCGGTATTGGCGATTATAACAAATTCGCTCGCCTCATTTCTTAGCAGTTAGGAAAAGCTTTGTAATATCTTAATATTTTACGAGCTTCAGCACCCGCCCGACGCTAGCTATACTATCCAATCGTACTAACTATAGCAACACTCATCAGTAAAATTATCATAGCCACCATCCCCGAACCTATGACATAGTGGAAAGGTCACAGCTCTTTAGGTCGCTGCTTTTTGCCTTTACGCGCAAAAAGGGTCTAAGTGTAGCTAATAGCTATCAACCGCAAATTTCCACAACTCCAGGAAGGAGTACCAATGGATTATTTTTATCCTGAATAGGGATTTTAGGTAGAACTAAATCCAATTATATGTATATATTCTCACAAAACTACTTAGATCGATATTAAAAATGAAGGAACCTAGAGTAAACACCATGTCTCCAACGATCTTGTTTCTTAACAAATAATGCTGTGATGAAAGGATCATTTTTCGTAAGTTTGCGATTCCAAATGACAGTTGGCGTAATGGTGGGAGTAGTACCTGCCATGTTAGTTGCTATCTGGTTTGCTAGCGATCGCGCCGCCGAGATTATCCGCACCCAAGCCAAACAGCATCTTGAATTAAAAGCAGATGTCTTGACGGAAAGTGTCTCGCGGTGGGAACAAATGAATGTTCGGATTTTATACAGCCTCAGCCACAACCCCAACACGATCAGCATGGATGTCAGCCAGCAATTGCCGCTAGTTACTGCTATTAACCGCACCTACAACCACATATATGCTGTGGAAACTTACAATTTAGAAGGTTATGTTATTTCTCGCGGCAATGGTCAGCCACTCGATCGCATTTACCGAGGCCATCGCCAGTGGTTTAAAAATGCAATTGCCGGTCATGAAATTACCCGCCAAGCTGTGATTTCTTACAGCACAGGGAAACCTGCGATGATCTTCTCTACACCGATTCGAGAATTTACTAATATTTATCCCGGTAATAGAAGTTTGTCTGTAAAAGAATTACAGGAGCAACTTAAAACACTTGACTACTACAAAGGCTTAATTACTGGTAATTACGATCGCCCAACAGCCAAAGCAGTCTCCCAATTTCAGAAAGCTTATCCTGGTTTACCCGATAACGGTACTGTCAATCTTACAACTAAACAACTTCTAGATTTAGCAACTCACTCGCCGCAAGAAGATTCAGTTGATGAAGTACAAAAATTAGTGCTATCAGACAAATTATCTTCTACTCCTATAAATGGAAGAGCTAAAACAAAAGGAGTAGCGATCATCGGCACATTTCTTAGCGATCTGGCTCACGTAGTTGGGGCAGTACGATTGGGGAAAACAGGCTTTGCTTTCCTAGTAGATGAAAATGGTGCAGTCCTAGCCCATCCTGACCCCAATTTTGTATCGGGAGATCACCTAACTAACCTTAGTAACTATCCAGCAGTCAAAAATTTATTAAAGGGTCAAACAGGCACATTTTCTTTTACTGACGATCGAGGTGTAAAATGGCTATCCTATGGGAAAAAGTTAGACATAGGCTGGGGGGTAATTATTTTGCAGCAAGAACACGAAGCTTTAGAAAATGAAAAGTTATTTTTGAAATTAGCGATCGCGATTGCCATCATTGCCGTTTTGGGTGTAGGCGGTTTGACATGGATACTAACTAGCCGCATTATTCAACCAATTACTCATCTGACAGTTGCAGCAGAAACTTTGTGCAATGGGGAATGGAACCAAAGAGTAAATATTAACCGTAAAGATGAATTAGGAATTTTAGCTAAGGCTTTTAATCAGATGGCTTGGGAGTTACAAAAACTATTCACTAACTTGCAATCCAAAAATGAAGAAGCGCAAAAAGCTCGGACTGAAGCTGAGGAGGCAAGCAAAGCTAAAAGCTTGTTTTTAGCCAATATGAGCCACGAACTCCGCACTCCTTTAAATGCGATTATCGGTTACAGTGATATGTTAGCTGAAGAATTTTTAGAGATTGAGTTGGATAATTTTATCCCCGATTTACAAAAAATAAATAGTGCGGGCAAACATTTGTTGTTACTTGTTAATAATATTTTGAATGTGTCGAATATAGAATCGGGTCAGATACAGCTAGATTTAGAATTATTTAATATTGAGACTATAGTTAAGGATGTAGTAAATACTCTTCAACCTTTGGCTGAAAAAAGGGCTAATATTTTAACCGTTAACTGCCCAGAAGATATTGGGACTATGTATGGTGATGTCATCAAAACTCACCAATGTTTGTTTAGTGTATTAAGTAATGCCAGCAAATTTACTGAAGGCGGCTACGTTAATTTAGAGGTATACAGACATCGCAATAATCACCAAGAAGAATCGGAAATTATGTCTGGGGAAGAATGGATTATTTTCAAAGTCAGCGATACTGGAATTGGGATGAGTCCTGAGCAAATTGGGAAAGTTTTTCAAGCTTTTACTCAGGCAGATGAGTCTGCAACGCGGCGATATGACGGTAGTGGTTTAGGACTTGCTATAACTAAGAAATTTTGCCAGATGATGGGGGGAGATATTCAGGTTGAAAGTAGATTGGGAAAGGGTTCTATTTTTACTATTAAATTGCCAGCGACGATCCGCTAGTGGGTTATACTCAGGGAGAGAGGGAATTAGCGATGGGTAGTGGCTAAGTAGGTCTATAGCACTTTTAAATGATTTATAAACTCAACTTTTGCTGATTACTGGTATGATAGCTAATAGCTAAGATCGATTAGGTTGAGATTTTATGACTATTGTGATTTCGCTAAATTCTGAGTGTATAAATAATTTAGATCTGTCATCGGTTCAGACGGTGATTGAAAAGTGGCTGGAAGAGGGCGCGATCGCCTCTAGCGAACAACAGTTAAAGTTTGAAATCGACTATCCTCGCGATCCCCTAGATCCGCGAGAACTTTCCGAGATTCCTGAAGTGAGGTTGTGGTTTATCCGGTTAGATGCTTCCTATCCTTGGCTGCCATTTTTGTTAGATTGGAAAGGGGGAGAATTAGCTCGATATGCAGCAATGCTAGTGCCACATCAGTTTCATAAAAAGGAGGGAATTCAGTATAACCCGGAAGCTTTAGAGATATTTTTGATGCACAAAATTTTTGTGCTAACGGATTGGTTAAATCAACAGGGAATTGCAGGTAAATCCAAGTTGATGTCGATGTCACAGATGTTTGGTTATGACTTAGATGATGGTTTTTTCGATCTGATTTTTGGTCATAAATGATATCTTAATTAGGGGATTTATGGCTATTATTAGCCTTATCAGAATATCGGACTTACGCTTATGGCTTCAGAAACCGGGTTTTTGCGATCGTATGTGGATAAGGGCAAAGTATTTTCGTCAAAAAACCCGGTTTCTTTGGTTGAGTGCGTAAGTTCTGAGATAGCCATAAATTCCCCGTAGGTTAACCTTTTTCCACTAATACCCTCAGCCACCTACTGCCATCTATCTAATTAAGTAGATAGTTATATAGTGATTTTTAGTGGCATTAGAATCAGGATAATTGGTAGTTAGTAATTGCTAAATACCAAGGACTAATTGCTATGGCTAATCCTTAGCCAATTAGCTATAGTTGCATTTTTGTCAAGGTTTCCTTTCCCAGTTGCTAATCCCTGACTCTGTAGTACCATGTTTGACATTAAAGTTACAGAATTAGGTAGCGGATTGATATAGGATCGCAACCCACAGACCCAGCACTTTAACCGGATTAAATGTATAAGACAAGTTAAAGAACTGGCTAGATTTGGAGGAATCGCCGTTACCATCAACAATGAGAAGTTTATTGCGCTGGAAGTTTGAACATAACACCCGATTATTTGCCGCTGGCGCTGGAGTCGTCCGGTCTCAGAGTGGAAATCGCACTCCAGGCCAGGATGCGCGAGTGGCTTTATTGCTCTCAGGATAGGGCCCTCTAGCGCAATATGCTCTGGCGCATCAGACCCAAGCTTGAAAGGGCAAGCCAGATCCTGTTAAGTGGCAATCCCAGAATTCCAACTAAAATTTAAGGAGAGTTTATGAAAGTAGCGATCGCGAAAGAAGTCGAGGCCGGCGAGCGCCGAGTAGCCTTAATACCCGACGCTGTAGCCAAGTTAGTAAAACAGGGCATTGAAGTGTTGGTTGAGGCCGGTGCTGGCGAGCAATCCTTCTTCTCCGATATTGCTTACGAAGCAGTAGGAGCAAAGATTGTAGCCGATACCGCCGCACTGTGGGGCGAGGCGGATGTACTGCTGAAAATTGGCGCACTGCAAGAGTCAGAAATTCATCAGTTGCGGGAAGGGTCAGTATTTATCGGATTTCTGAACCCCTTGGGAAATCCTGCTTTAGTGCAACGTTTGGCCGAACGCCAAGTAACGGCCTTCAGCATGGAAATGATCCCCCGCACCAGCCGCGCTCAAAGCATGGATGCGCTGTCATCTCAAGCTAACGTTGCTGGCTATAAAGCAGTGCTGATCGCGGCCGCGACTTTGCCCAAATATTTTCCGATGTTGACCACCGCAGCCGGTACAATTCGTCCCGCGAAGGTGCTGGTAATGGGTGCAGGCGTAGCTGGCTTACAGGCGATCGCAACTGCACGCCGCTTAGGTGCAGTAGTCGAAGCCTTCGACATCCGGCCCGATGTCAAAGAACAAGTCCAAAGCTTGGGCGCTAAATTTATTGATGTCGAACTAAAAGAAGAAACAGTCGCCGCTGGCGGCTACGCCAAGGAACTTTCCGAGGCCTCCAAGCAATACACCCGCGAAGTGCTCACCCAGCACGTCGGCGCATCAGACGCAGTAATTACTACCGCTCAAGTTCCAGGCCGGAAAGCGCCCGTGCTTGTTACCAGAGAAATGGTAGCTCAAATGAAGCCGGGCTCGGTGATTGTTGACCTAGCTGCTGAGCAAGGTGGAAACTGCGAATGTACTGAGCCTGGTAAAGATGTGCTGTGGAACGGTGTGACGGTGATCGGCCCGATTAATTTGCCATCGTCAATGCCGGTACACGCCAGCGAAACTTACTCGAAAAACATTTCGGCTTTACTTCAGCTAATGGTCAAAGATAAAGCCCTGAATTTGAATTTTGAAGATGACATCATCACTGGAGCTTGCGTTGCCCACAGTGGTGAAATCCGCAATCAGCGGGTACGCGAAGCTTTAGGTATCACCGCTCAACAGTTAACAGTTAACAGTTAACAGTTAACAGTTAACAGTTAACAGTTAACAATTACCAATTACCAAAATTTATGGCATCAGGATTGATTGCGGGTTTAGTAGTGTTTGTTTTAGCGTCCTTCGTGGGATTTGAAGTAATTAACAAAGTTCCACCAACGCTGCACACACCCTTAATGTCTGGTTCTAATGCGATTTCTGGGATCGCGGTTTTGGGGGCAATTTTGATTTCAGGTCAAGGAAATCTTAGCGTCACTTCGATTTTAGGGACGATCGCGATCGCATTGGCAACGATTAACGTAGTCGGCGGTTTCTTAGTGACAGATCGGATGTTGCAAATGTTCAAGAAAAAAGAGGTGAAAGCTTAAGGCTTTCCACCCTTTGGAAATGGGATTCTTTTGTTAACCTCACGATTTCTACTCTCTTTGAGGACTTATGAGCGATTTTCTGCCTAGTGGCATTCAGTTAAGCTATTTAGTAGCTGCGTCATTATTCATCATTGGTTTGAAACAATTAGGATCGCCAGCAACGGCGCGTCAAGGTAATGTTTTAGCTGCAATTGGGATGGCGATCGCGATCGTTGGTACATTGCTGGAACGTCAAGTTGTCAGCTACGAACTAATTGTCGTCGGTATCATCGCTGGTTCCATTTTGGGAACGATCATGGCAAAAACTGTGGCCATGACAGATATGCCGCAGATGGTAGGTTTGCTCAATGGCTTTGGTGGTGCGGCTTCTGCCTTAGTTGCCGTCGGTGAATTTTGGCGCTATCTCAGCATCCCCGAATCTCCGACCCCCGACGCTACGATCACGATCGTTTTGGGCGTGTTGATTGGCGGGATCACCTTTACTGGTAGCTTATTGGCTTTTGGTAAATTGCAAGAATTGCTTCCCGGTGCGCCGATTACCTTTCCCTTTCAGCAACCGGTAAATGCTGCATTGGCGATAGCACTTTTAGCCGGTAGCGCCTATTTAGTCTTCGATCCCGAAAATTTCTCAGTATTCCTGGGTTTAATCCTGATCTCCAACATACTCGGCATCATGTTTGTGCTGCCAATCGGCGGCGGCGATATGCCTGTGGTGATCTCGCTGCTAAACTCCTATTCGGGGATCGCTGCGAGTGTAGCTGGGTTCATCTTGATGAACAATATGCTAATCATCGCGGGGGCACTGGTGGGCGCTTCGGGGATCATCCTCACACAGATTATGTGTAAGGCGATGAACCGTTCTCTAGCAAGCGTTTTGTTTAGTGCCTTTGGTAGTAGCGGTGGCGGGGCCACGACTGCTGCTGCTGGTAGTGCGATCGACAAGACTGTTCGCAGCATAGACATGGAAGAAAGCGCCATGATGTTAGGCTATGCGCGATCGGTCGTGATCATTCCTGGTTATGGGATGGCCGTAGCCCAAGCACAGCACGCTGTCCGCGAATTAGCAGATCAATTGGAAGGCCTCGGCGTTGACGTAAAATATGCGATTCACCCAGTAGCCGGACGGATGCCGGGACACATGAACGTACTATTAGCAGAAGCGAACGTGCCTTATCCGCAATTGTACGATATGGATGATATCAATCCTTTGTTTGATGAGACTGATGTAGCTCTAGTAATTGGGGCAAATGATGTAGTAAATCCAGCCGCCCGTCACGATACAGCTAGTCCGATTTATGGAATGCCAATTCTAGAAGTAGAAAGGGCAAAGCATACAATCGTAATTAAGCGCGGGATGAATGCTGGTTTTTCTGGTGTAGATAACGAGCTTTTCTACAAGGATAAAACGATGATGCTGTTTGGTGGCGCTAAGGATGTAGTTGCCAAGTTGGTGTCTGAGGTGAAGCAGTTGTAAGGAATTTTTACCGCAGATAAATTCTGATTGATTAGAGTTTCTCTGCTGACGGGGTGACAAGCAAGTTGAAAGACATATTAGACAAGGGTTTGAGTTGATCTGCCTCAAAAAAGATAGGTGCGTGCGATCGCGACTTTTTCGGCGGTAGATAACGGAGAATAAGGAGCGGCGGCGATCGCTACTATCATAATTGTCAATAAGCAAGTCATAATCGCTGATATCTTTTTGGAGGTTCAGGAGCCTTAACCATGAGCCCATAAAGGTTTCAGCCGCATTGTCACCCCGTCAGGTTTCTCTGGGGTTTTAAGTTAATATTTTAGCCCGGTTTCTTGCAGAAATCGGGCTTTTTGTTGTGAGCAATTAGCAATTAGGAATTACCAACATTTCAATGAAAGTTCGATCGCGCCATCAGGACTACAGCAGATCGCGCCTCTGTCTGATAAGCTTTTCCCGTAACAGACGGCGCTACTTCTAGAGGAGAAAAATCATCAGGAGTGGCTAATGCAGTATCGACAATGCGATGCCAAGATTCGTCTCTTCCTAGCGGCGGCAATTCAAATGCTAGGGGTTTCCAGTAGGCATTGAGTATAATATGCAGGTTTTCCCCAGCTTTAGGATGTCGGAGAGTAAAAGCTAAAACGTGAGAGTTAATGCTCCAATCTGGCTTCCCTAACTCCACTCCGTGCCAGATAATGTGAGGTTCTTGACTGCCAAAGGTAACAGTTAATATTCGTTCTTGATGGAAAATCTCTAGGGACTGAGAAAATTGGATGAGTCCTTTAACAAAGCGCACTAAACCTGAGTGTTGTTCTACACCATTCCAGTTAAACCAACTCAATGCGTTGTCTTGACAGTAACTATTATTATTTCCCCCCTGCGATCGCCGCACTTCGTCCCCCATCAGTAGCATCGGTGTACCTTGAGAAGTCAGAATAATTGTGAAGAAATTTTTGATTTGCCGTAAGCGCAAAGCTTCAATGGCAGGGTCGTCTGTTTCTCCTTCTACACCGCAATTCCAGCTAAAATTATCATTAGCTCCATCGCGGCTATCTTCGTTATTTGCTTCGTTATGTTTCTCGTTGTAGCAAACTAGATCGTTGAGGGTAAAACCATCATGGCAGGTGATAAAGTTGATGCTACGATTTGGTTCGCGGTCAACTTGGGGGTAGATATCGGGACTGCCCATAATCCGCGCTGCTAGTCTGACTAGGGTTCCTGGATCTCCTTTGACGAAACGCCGTACTTCGTCTCGGTAAGGGCCATTCCATTCGGCAAAGCGATCGCCAATAAAGGAACCGACTTGATAAAGTCCCGCTGCATCCCAAGCTTCTGCAATTACCTTGGCGTTTACCAAAATTGGGTTAGATTCGATCGCCCACAAAATCGGTGGATCTGTGAGAGGATGACCTGATTGGCTGCGAGAAAGTACGGAGGCTAAATCGAAGCGAAACCCGTCTATGTGCATCTCGGAAACCCAGTATTCCAGGCTATCAATAATCATCCGCCCGACAATATCGTGATTACCTTTCAAGGTGTTACCGCAACCGCTGTAGTTGCTATATTTAGATTGATCCTCCTCCAGAATGTAATAAGCTGCATTCTCTAATCCCTTAAAGGAAAGTGTCGGCCCGTCTTCGCTACCCTCAGCCGTGTGGTTAAATACGACATCGAGGATGACTTCAATTCCAGCTTTGTGTAGGGCCTTAACCATGTCGCGAAATTCGTCTACGGGCCCAATGGGATCGCGGCGGTAACTGTAGGCGCGATGGGGAGCAAAAAATGCGATCGTACTATAACCCCAGTAATTTTTAAGTCCTGGCCGCACGTCTTGTTCATCAAATTCGTGGACAGGTAGCAATTCGACTGCGGTGATCCCCAATTCTTGGAGGTAAGGAATTTTTTCGATTAGACCGGCATAGGTACCGCGTTTTTCTGGGGACACCCCAGAGTTAGGGTTGCGCGTGAAACCGCCGACGTGCAGTTCGTAAATTAAAGTCTGAGAATAGGGGCGGCGTTGGGGGATATCCCCTTCCCAGTCGTAGGTACTCGGATCGACAACTACGCCTCTCAAGGCGGTTGAACAATTGTCTCCGGGAAGACAGGCTGCTGAGCGACTATAATTTTCCCATCCTACTACGGCGAGAGCATAGGGATCGAGCAGCACTTTTTCGCCATCGAAACGCAGTCCTTTTTCTGGGATAAAGGGGCCGTAGGCGCGGTAAGCGTAAATTTGTCCTGCGCCAATATCGGCGATAAAAACGTGCCAGTAGTAGTGAGTTCTATTTTCTTTAGGGTCAAGTTTAATGACGCGATCGGGTTCGGGTGCATCAGGGGAATTAAAAAGCAGCAGTTCTAAAGCTGTAGCGTTTTTGGAGTAAATGCAGAAGTTAACGCCTTCGGAGATGACTGTAGCGCCGAGGGGGAAACTTAAACCAGGTAATATCTCAGAATTCATCGGGTCTATTTCCTTAATCCAGACAGTAAGATAGAAAAATTAATTGATGCGAATTAGGCAAGATTGTTTAGCCAGCAACGCTGTAAGTCTTTCAGGTTCAGCTAAATTATCCTTGCGCTATAGCAGTCTCTTGCAGTTTGACGATTAGACCTCTGGGAAAAAGCACCCGAAAGCCCGATCCTGTTTGGTCGGAAACTTAATTTCTGGAGAGGTCTATCGATCTCATCTGCCAAAAAAGGGATCTCGATCGCGATCGTTGCAGTAGACATAATTGTGCTTGCTGACGAGCTAATTGTTCGCTTGCCTGTAAGTCCGATCGAATTGTACAACGCTCAGCCACCCACTCTACTGCGATCGCCCCAGCTCTACCAGACTTTAGCAATCTCAGTACGCCCCTCCCTATAGCAATTGCAGTTTGTACAATGTTAGTAATATTCGAGCAAACCGCTATTTTGTAGGTACTCATGTCTTTTTTATATAAGTTGCTGACAGTTGTTGGAGGAGTCTGCGCCCTGGGCTATTTTGCTATCTGTACGTTCCTATTCATAAACCAGACTAAGTTTCTATTTTTCCCGATACAGGCGATCGATATTACTCCTGATTTTTTTAACTTGGTCTATGAAGATGTCTGGTTGCCGATAGTTACTAAAACTGGACAGGTGGAACGCATTCACGGTTGGTGGATGCCAAGTGCGAAATCAATTCCAGAGCAACAACAGCAAGTAGTATTATATTTACATGGCAATGGCTCCAATATAGGAGCTAATCTCGAACACGCTAATCGGTTTCACCAGTTGGGTTTGTCAGTATTGTTGATTGATTACCGAGGTTACGGCCGGAGTACGGGCAATTTTCCCAATGAATCACAGGTTTATCAAGATGCTAAAACTGCTTGGGGTTATTTAGTCAAAGAACGGGAGATCCCTCCCAGTCAAATTTTTATTTACGGTCATTCTTTAGGTGGTGCGATCGCCATTGATTTAGCTGTGCATCACCCAGAAGCAGCCGGGTTGATTGTCGAAAGTTCCTTTACTTCAACACGGGAGATGGTGGACTATAAGCGTTCTTTTCGGATGTTCCCTATAGATTTGATACTGACGCAGCGGTTTGACTCGATCGCTAAAGTCTCCAAGCTAAAAATGCCCGTGCTGTTTATTCACGGTACTGCTGATACTGTGGTTCCTGTTGAGATGAGCAAAAAATTGTTTGAGGCAGCTCGCGAACCCAAAGAATTATATATTGTACCTAATGCCGATCACACAAATACGGCTAAAACTGCTGGTGCTGCATATCTTCAAAGAATACGCGAATTTTTACAATAGACATAATAGACATTTCCAGAAATTCAGAATATACTTAGAAATAATCAGATTTACGGGCTAATTACTTAAAAAGTATATGAGGAATTAAATCTTATTGAAACAATACCAAATATATAATCCCTGTTCCTAAAAGCGTGACAGTGAGACTTAAAAGAATAACCCAGCGATCGCCTGGTTCATGGACATCCCGATCGATATCTTGGCGGACAGCGAAATAGTGTTGAGTTGACATCAACACCGTCCCCAAAGCAACCAGAGAAAGAATTATGCTTAACTTCCAGCCAACCCCAATACTGGAAACCAAGGGTGGATGAAAAGCTCGCAGACGGATGATTACGACCGCAAAGGCCATTAGCGCGATCGCAGTCCGCATCCAAGCTAAATAAGTACGCTCGTTTGATAAGTGTTCCCGTACCCGCGACTCATTATGCGGCTTTGGTTCCGCATTCACTTTTCTAGTTTTCAACCGTACCTGTATCACGAAAACTCCTAACTCTCATTAAAAAAGATCGTAAAATTTAATTGTTTTTCCCTAATTATCAATTATAACATTATTAATTATTAATGGCTAATGGCTAATGGCTAATGGCTAATCGAAAATTTCTCCCCTGCTCCTCTGCTCCCCCATCTCCCCTATCTCCCCTATCTCCCCATCTCCGCCTCCCCCTCTTCCTCTTCCCTAGCCCCTAGCCCCTAACCCCTAGCCCCTTTCTTCCTGCTGAAGTTATGCCCTACCCACTCTCAGCTACTAAATTACAAGACTATCACCGCTGTCCGAAATCCTACTATTTCAAGTACGAACGAGGATTGAAAACTAAAGCTTTTTTCGTTTCTCCCGCTTTAGGAAAAGCTTTACACGCAGCCCTCGCTAAAATTTATTGGGATTGGCACTATCTCGATCCGTTACCGAAAATGACTTGGATTAACCAATGTTGGGAAAGCGTGAGTTCTCTTTTGAGCAGCGAATTGCAGGCTTCGGGAGCAGAGATTTTAAACACTTATTACTGCCAATTTATTGCGCCCTTGATATCGTTAAGAAAGCCTTTAGCCGTAGAAGGAAAAATCCAAGCAACTTTGAATTTGTGCAATGTAGATTTTAAGATTACTGGTCGCTACGATCGCCTAGACTGGCTCGAAGATGGATTAGAACTAATCGATTACAAATCCACTAAAACTATGCCAGCCTTTGACCCCGATGAAATCGACTTGCAGATCGGGTTGTACTACTTAGCTTTAGAACAAAAATATCATCAGAGTTTGAAGCAAATGAGTCTACTGTACGTGCAACTAGGAGAAGAAATTGTATTTGAAGCTACTCCCGAACATAAACAGCAGGTAGAAGCAACAATTGGCGAACTTGCAGTGCAGTTGCGGACAGATAGTGAGTGGCAGCCAAATCCCGGAAAACAATGTACAAAATGTACCTATACTCGCTATTGTCCTGCTGTTACTGACCCCCCCGATCCCCTACCAGATCGGGCGAAAGAACAAAGCCATTTGCAACTTTCTCTAGAATTAGATTAAGAATATTAGACTATTGAAGTGAGAAGTTAATACCTAGCCAAATGGCTAAGTATTTATTGGTTATTTGGCTAAATTCACTAAATTAGTGAATTTAGTATAGTATGATTAATTTGATTGTGCTATAGTAAGGTGCCATTTGTTATTTAACTACCATGATCAAAATTCTGGTGATTGAAGACGAATCACTAATCCGGGAAACGCTAGTGGAACTGCTGGAAGCCCACGATTTTCGAGTTAGTGCTGTTGAGAATGGTCGGATGGGGGTAAAAGTGGCGCTTTCTGAGATCCCAGATTTAATTTTGTGTGACGTGCAGATGCCCGATCTAGACGGTTACGAAGTGCTCAAAGCCCTGCGCCAAAACCGACTCACCTCTGCGGTTCCGTTTATTTTTCTCACCGCTCAATCCGCCAAGGCTGAATTTCGTCGGGGAATGGAATTGGGAGCGGATGACTACCTCACTAAGCCATTTACGAAGGAAGAATTGCTCGGCGCGATCGCGTCAATTCTCTCTAAGAGGAAAACCATCACTCAACCTCTCACTCAAGCACTTCATCAAGCGGAAGCAAGGCTGAACGATCTAGTTAATGAGTCGGTAATTACCAATACGATTTCTAATGAGAAATTGGCGCTGGAAATTGAAATCCGCCACGCTTTAGCACAGAATGAATTTGAAGTTTACTATCAGCCACAGGTAGAACTCGCCACTGGCGAAATTATCGGTGCAGAAGCTTTAGTACGGTGGAACCATCCCGAAAAAGGTACGATCTCGCCAGCCGAATTTATTCCCCTAGCAGAAGAGACAGGCTTAATTATCCAGATGGGAGAGTGGGTATTATTTACTGCTTGCACTCAAACGGCCTGGTGGATCGCCTCTGGATTTGCTAACTTCCGAATATCAGTCAATCTATCAGTTCGTCAACTCTCCGATCCCCAGCTTTTGCCCCGAATTATTGAAATATTAAAGGTTACTGGCTTAGAACCCGGCAATTTAGAATTAGAGGTGACGGAAAGCGCAGTAATGGAAAATGTTGCTGTCGCTACTGCTACTTTAAATGAACTTAAATCTCTAGGAATTCGGATCGCAATTGATGATTTTGGAACTGGCTATGCTTCATTAGGTTATCTCAAACAATTTCCTTTTGATTGTTTGAAAATTGATAAATGCTTTGTGAGTAACGTTGCCAGCGATGCTCATAATAAAGCAATTACAACAGCCGTAATTCAACTCGCTCATAATCTAGAGCTAACAGTGATTGCTGAAGGCGTAGAAACTGAGGCAGAATTAGATTTTTTAAGAGACAAACAGTGTGATATCATACAGGGGTATTTGTTTAGCCCAGCTAAACCAGCCGCAGAATTTGAAACCTTTTTAACGGCAGGTAAGCGATTATCATCCCCTTCTTTGATGTCTAAATCTAGTCGAGTTATCAATTTGGTGCCAATCTCAGAGGAAGAAGGATCGGATCAATTTTTTTCTTCAGGTTTAAAATCTTCTAGATTGAGCTACCAAATGTCAGCTTTTTGGGCTAATTGATATACTCCGACGCTAAATTAGGAGTAAGGAATGGCGATCGCAAAGGGTTGGCGCTACTATGGGCAACGCAACTTGGTAAAATGCGAGTATGCAAAAGATATTAGTAGTTGACGACGAACTAGACTGTCAGGCAGTCTTAGCAATTTATCTGGAAAGCCGAGGATATCAGGTTGAATGTGCGAGTTCAGGTCTTGAAGCCCTATCTATTTTTGAAAGCAATCCTCCAGATCTGGTGATTTCAGATGTGATGATGCCACATATGGACGGGTTTGAATTTTGCCGTCGCCTGCGTTCGAGCCGTTTGGGTCAGTTAGTACCATTTATATTTTTATCAGGTCAAGGAGAGTTAGAATCGAAAGTTGAAGGTCATTCTATTGGCGGAGATGACTATCTAGTAAAGCCTTTTCAACCAAAGGAAATACTAGCTAAAGTGAAGGGACAGTTGGAGCGGAGTCACCGTATTCATGCTGAAATTGTCCGCTTGCTCCAAAACTCTGGTGTTGAACAGGTAAAGATTCCACCTCCAACTGTAACACCGGAGTCTCAACCTTTACCCTTAACACCCGCAGAGGAAAGAGTCTTTTGGGAGGTGATTCAAGGTTATACAAATAAGCAAATTAGCGATCGCCTTTTTATAAGTCCCCGCACCGTGCAAGCTCATCTTAGTAGTATCTTCAGCAAGCTACAACTAGAAAATCGCTCTCAGTTAGTTCGCTTTGCCTTAGAAGGAGGATATAAACCTACTGAACCTTCGCCGAAGAAAATTAAAAATTAAAAATGCAAAATTAAAAATGATGAATTTAATTTGTAACTTTTAACTTTTAATTTTCTAGCAGCGTTACGGATGGTTTTGCGTAATTCCTGAATTAACCATTAGCAATTAGCAATTACCAATTATGAACACGGATTTTACCGATTACACGGATTACACGGATTAGTTAGAGTCCTGATTATTTACTCTGTGAAATCAGAGGAATCTGTAAAATCTGTGTATCCCAATTACCAATTAGCCATTACCAATTACCAATTCCTAATTTTACTACATTGAAATTTGAGGAAGGCGCTGATGCCAAGTAGTTGATTGCTCGTAGGCATAAGCTACCTCAAACAGCCGTGATTCTTGCAATACTTTGCCAATCATTTGCATCCCTATTGGCATCCCATTTTCGTCAAAGCCGCAAGGCATACTTAATGCGGGCAAACCAGCCAGATTCACTGGAATAGTCATTAAGTCGGACAAGTACATACTCAAAGGATCGTCAGTTTTCTCACCGGCTTTGAAAGCTGTAGTCGGAGCAGTAGGACATACTAAAATGTCTACTTGAGCAAAGGCTTTATCAAAGTCTTCTTTAATCAAAGTCCGAACTTTTTGAGCCTTGAGATAGTAAGCGTCATAGTAACCAGCCGACAGAGCATAAGTGCCAATCATAATCCGCCGCTTGACTTCTGTTCCGAAACCTTCAGCGCGAGTTTTGGCATACATTTCTAACAAATTATCTGGGTCTGGAGTTCGGAAACCGTACTTTACACCGTCGTATCTAGCTAAATTTGCCGAAGCTTCTGAGGGAGCAATGATGTAGTAGGTAGGCAAACCGTAACGGAATCGGGGACAAGAAATAACTTGTATTTCTGCGCCCAATTCTTGCATTTTCTCGATCGCTTTGGTGACAGCTTTTTCAACTACGGAGTCTAAACCTACGCCAAAGGTTTCTTTAATCACGCCAATTCTAATTTGACCTTTGGGCCGCAAATTCGGTCTCAGGGCCGTCAGGTAGTCGGGGACGGAGACGTTGAGGCTGGTGGAGTCCTTAGAGTCGTAGCCTGCGATCGCACCTAGCATAATCGCTGCATCCTCCACTGTCCGACCAAAAGGCCCAATTTGATCCAGAGAAGAAGCGTAAGCCACTAAACCATAGCGAGAAACTAACCCATAAGTCGGTTTCATCCCCACTACACCACAAAATGAGGCCGGCTGGCGGATAGAACCTCCCGTATCGGAACCCAAGGCTACCACGCATTCGCGGGCCGCCACCGCCGCCGCTGAACCGCCAGAAGAGCCGCCGGGCACTCGTTCCAAATCCCAAGGGTTTGCCGTCAGTTGATACGCTGAGGTTTCTGTGGAACTCCCCATCGCAAACTCGTCCATGTTGGTTTTACCCAAGCAAACTGCACCAGTAGCCTCCAGTTTGGAGACGACTGTAGCATCGTAGGGTGGCACAAAGTCTTTCAATATCCGGGAACCGCAAGTTGTGGGTATCCCTTGGGTACACATATTGTCTTTAACGGCAATGGGAATTCCCGCCAGCAGACCAATGTTTTCTCCTGCGGCGATTTGAGCGTCCACCTTGCGAGCTTGCTCTAAGGCTTTGTCTGCTGTTACGTGCAGGAAGCTTCGCAACTTCGGCTCTAGCTGGTGAACGCGATCTAGTGCTTCTTGAGCGATTTCAACAGCAGAGCGTTCTTTATTAACCAGTTGTTGGTGCAACTCGCGGATGGATGCCATGCTTGTTCCTTATATCTTTTCTAGTCTAGTTAAAGCTCCTTAGCCAATATACCTGGCAATTGTACCCATTGGGGAGCTCTTGAGCAGGGGAGATGGGGA